>JAYSCE010000432.1:0-3941 GCA_041915035.1 Xanthobacter sp. | reverse complement strand
GCGAGCGAACGACGGGGCATCTACGACCGCACCACGCGCGGCCTCAGAATCTACCTCGCGACGCCGCGCCTACGCGGGCTCCTGGCACTCAATCTCGCAGTCGCAGCCGCGAGTGCCATGGTCATCGTCAACACGGTAGTGCTTGTGCAAGCGCAGTTCGGCCTCGGCCAACGATCAACGGCTCTGGCGTTGGCCGCTTTCGGTGGTGGGTCGATGATCGCCGCGCTCCTGTTGCCGCGCCTGCTGGACGATGTTCCCGACCGGCGCGCCATGCTGGCCGGCGCTGGCGTCCTGGTCGCAGGCCTCTTCGTAGGGGTCGCGGTTCCGAGTTTCGTATGGCTGCTGCCGCTTTGGTTTGCGCTCGGGCTCGGCTATTCGCTGGCGCAGACGCCATCCGGTCGCCTGCTGCGGCGCTCTTCAATGCTGGAGGACCGACCTTCGCTGTTCGCTGCCCAGTTCGCGCTTTCGCACGTCTGCTGGCTCATCACTTATCCCATTGCAGGCTGGTTCGGCGCCAAGATTGGCTTGCCGCTTACGTTTGCGGCGCTGGGCCTCCTCGCGGCGTTATCGGTCCTCGCTGCAATCCGACTTTGGCCGTCGAATGATCGGGACGTGCTTGCCCATTCCCATGGGGCACTCGATCCTGCTCACCCCCATTTGGCCGATGCGGTGCCGACGCCAGATGGCTTGCAGCATGCCCACGCCTTTGTCATCGACAGCAATCATCCGGAATGGCCGCGCTCGGCATGACTGCCGCTGCTCTTCTTCTCCTCCGCGAGGCCCAGTGGTGACGGAACTGCCGGTCTATCTCGGCCTGTTCCTGGCCGCGTTTGCTGCGGCGACCATCCTGCCCATGCAATCTGAGGCGGTTTTTGTGGGATTGTTGTTGGCCGATTACCCCCTACTGCCGCTGCTTCTGGCAGCCAGCGGCGGCAACGTGCTGGGTTCGGTCGTGAACTGGTTCCTAGGTCGCGGGATAGAGCGCTTCAGCGGGCAGCGATGGTTTCCGGTGAGCGAGGCAGCGCTGGCCAAGGCCCAGCGGTGGTATCGGCGCTACGGCAAATGGTCGCTTCTTCTCAGCTGGATGCCGGTCATTGGCGATCCACTGACCGTTGTAGCCGGGCTTATGCGGGAATCGTTCCCGACGTTCCTTCTCACCGTCGCCTTCGCCAAGGTTGCACGTTACGCGGTACTCGCGGCACTCGCGCTCCAAATCGCTTAAAGATGTGTCACGACATGGCCACCTAAGCTTGGCAAGGCTCGCTGTGATGGGAACACTCCTCGACCTCCAGCGCTGGCTCTACGGCGGCGCGCTCGATGCACTGAACGCCCTGCGGACTGTGGGCATCGCAGGACTGCCCGCGCTGATCGGTGCAGCCTTCGGCTTCGGCATGCTCCACGCACTCCTGCCCGGCCACGGCAAGGCGGTGCTCGCCTCGCACTATGCCGGCGACGGGCGAATGGTGGGTGCGCTCGGCGCCAGCATTATTCTCATACTCACCCATGTGGGTTCGGCCATTCTGATTGTGCTGGGCGGTTTTGCTGTCCTCAAAAGCACCATTGGCGGCGCCGGGCGGTCCCCCATGCTGGAGCAGACGAGCCAAGTCCTAATCGTCGTCGTGGGCCTGTGGCTGCTTTGGCGCGCCGGGCGGCCGCATTCGCACGACCATGATCGCTCCGGCCCGGCGCTTGCCTTCGTCACCGGCCTCGTGCCGTGTCCGCTCACCACCTTCATCATGACCTATGCGCTGGCCCATGGCGCGCTCGCGTCGGGTCTCCTTCTGTCGGGCACCTTCGCCGCGGGCATGGTCGTCACGGTGGCGTCATTCCCGCTGCTGGCGGTTCTGCTGCGCACCCGGCTTATGCCGCTGCTGGCACGCACTGAGGTACTGAGAGCGCGGACGGGCCACGTGCTTGAGGTGGGAGCAGCCCTGGCGGTCATCCTGCTGGGCGTGTGGCCGCTCGTTCGCTGAGCTGATCAGGCACGCTGCTCTTCCGGCGGCCGAACGTGCCGGAAGATCCAGAGCAAAGCGAGGTCGTAGAGGATCTTCAGCACGCCGCACAGGATCAGCGGCCATGCCTCATGGCCGGCGGCGAACAGCGCCCCGGCGAGCGCCGGGCTCAATGCCGCGGCGAGACTTCGCGGCACCGAGGTGATGCTGGCGGCGGCCGGACGCTCGGGAGGCGTCACCACAGCCATCACGTAGGAGGAGCGGGTCGGTACGTCCATCTGTGACAGAGCGGAACGCACCAGCAGCAGGGTGAGCGCGACTTCGAGGCTCGGGGCCAACGCGGCGAGGATCAGGCAGAGGCTGGACGGGATGTGGGTGAACACCATGGTGTTCACGAGCCCGATGCGGCGCGACAGCCAGGCCGCCACCGGGAAGGAGAAGGCGGACAGCACGCCCGAGATGAAGAAGAAGGTGCCCGCCGCCGACAGGGACAGACCGAAGCGCGAGAACAGCCACAGCGCCATCAGCGACTGCACGGCGAAGCCGCCTGCGAACGCATCGATGGAGAACAAGGCGGCCATTCGATAGACGATGCCCCGCGAGGGGCCGAGGGCAGACGTGGGACGCGTCTCGCCGGACGCCGCGCTGCGGGGGATACGGCTGTAGAAGACGCTGCCGGCGATGCCGAGCAGCGCATAGAGGGCGAACATGCCTTCCAGCGCGGAGAGGCGTGACACGCCGATATCCGCCAGGAGGTCCGGGCTCATGGCGGCCAGTGCCCCCACCGCCGCGGCGAGCGCACCAATCAAGCTGTAGCGGGCGAAGGCGGCGGTGCGCGCCTTATCCGTCACCAGATGGGACAGGGCCGCATGCTCCAGCGGCACGAAGATGCTCACGCTCCCCGCCGACGGATTGATGGTGCCGCAGAAGGCCACCAGCAGCACCGCCCCATAGGTCTCCGATTGGGTGAAGGCGAGGCCCGTCGCCACCATCAGGGTCGAGGCGGCGATCAGCAGGGTGCGCGGGTCGAAGCGGTGACCGACGAGGCCGATGGCGAGTGTCATCAGCGCCGAGCCGAGGAGCGCTGTCGTCGCCGCCACGCCGATCTCGAAGGCGCCGAGGCCGAGGATGAAGAGATAGACCGGCAGCAGCACGGCCACGAAACCATCGCCGAAATCCCGGAGCGCCCGCGCCGCATAGAGCGACGACACGGGGGAGAACGGGCCTTGGTCCTCCGCTACCGGACTATTCACCACCTGGGTCACGGGCGCCCCTCCGTTTTCAAGCCGCCGCCGGCCACTTCGCGCTCTTGCCACCCGCCCAGGCATAGAGGGCGTCATAGATGATGAAGCCCCGCCTCAGGAGGTCGTGGTCGTCCGGCGTCACCTCGCGCAGCCCCTTGGAGATGGCCAGCAGGCCCGCCGACTGGGGCGTGAGGCCTGGCCGGCTGGTGTCGGCACCGCGCACGATGTCTGCGACGGCGGCGATGGCGGGATCACGGTCGAGGCCGTAGTGCGCCACGAAAGCGTCGAAGCTGCACTTCTCCCCCACATGGCCGAAGATGACGCCCGGCACGTCAAACGGCGTCGCCCCCGTCTCCTCGGTCCTGCGGATCACCTCGTCGGGCGGAGCGAACAGGAATTCCGGCGCCTCGTCGATGAAGCGGGCGATCAGCCAGGGGCAGGCGATGCGGTCAATGACCGGGCGGGCACGGGTGATCCATTTCATGGGCGGTCTCCTCGGCCGTCAGGGAGTGTCCGAGCTCCGTCGGCGCGAAGGAGACGCTACGCCTGCATCATAAATGATACAAGTGTTGCATTTCAAACTTGAGATGATACGGTCTGCTCATGAGCGATGATAACGCCCCCTCCGACCAGCTCTGGCTGCTGCTGATCCACCAACTGCCGACCAAGCCTGCCTATTTCCGGGTGAAGATCTGGCGGCGGCTGCAGGGCATCGGCGCCGTGGCGGTGAAGAGCTCGGTCTATG
>JAYSCE010000431.1:0-3949 GCA_041915035.1 Xanthobacter sp. | reverse complement strand
TGGTGCCGTATTCGCGGGCGAAGAGCTGGTAGAGGAAAGCCGCTTCATTGGAGGCGCGGCCCGAGGTGTAGAAATCCGCCATGTTCGGATCGGGCAGGGCATTGAGATGCCGGCGCACCAGCGCGAAGGCCTCCTCCCAGCTCACCGGCAGGTAGCGGTCGCTTGCCGCGTCGTAGCGCATGGGGTGGGTGAGGCGGCCCTCCATCTCCAGCTCGTAGTCGCCGAGGGTGGCAAGCTCGGTCACGGTGTGGGCGGCGAAGAATTCGGGCGTGCAGCGCTTCGTGGTCGCTTCCCAGGCGACGGCCTTGCCGCCGTTCTCGCAATATTCGAAGGGCGAGGTGTGCTTGGGATCGCCCCACCCGCAGCCGGGACAATCGAAGCCGCCCGGCTGGTTCATGCGGGCGAGGGTGGCCATGCCGGACACGGCGACATGCTGCTCCACCAGCGCGCTGCCCATGGCCTTCAGGGCGCCCCAGCCGCCGGCGGGCTCGTGATAGGGACGAATGGTTTTCGCGATGCCCATGGGCGGCTCCCGCAGCAGGGGTGAGAGGCTCTTGCGCGCGTCTTGCTCGACGACGCGCGTCGCCGGTTCGGAAGTAACCGGAAGACGAGCCAATGATGAGCTGCAGGATCGGACGGAATAAATGGGCTTCACATATGTCCGGCGCATACCTTGGTATGGCGCGGGACAGTCATTCCGGAGAAAGATGCGGCGACGGAAAACGGACGCGGCCCGCCCGTTGCGGGGCGGGCCGTCGCTGCGCCCCGGCGATCATTTGCCGGTGATGGTGACCGTCGCGGTGAGCCCGGCGGAGAGGGTGATAGACGGCGGCACGGGATCAAGCGCGATGCGCACCGGAACGCGCTGGGCGAGGCGCACCCAGGTGAACACCGGGTTGACCGAGGCGAGGCCGGAAACGTCCGGCGCGACATTGGGGATGGCGATGCCCCGGCCGATGCCGCTCACATGCCCGGTGAGGGGCGCGCCATAGGCCATCAGCGCCACTTTCGCCGTGTCGCCCAGATGGATGCCGGAGAGGACGGTTTCCTCGAAATAGCCGTCCACCCAGAAGCTGTCGCTGTCCACCACGGAAAGCGCGCGCTGGCCGCTGATGCCGTAGTCGCCCACCTGGGTGAGGAGGTTCGTGACATAGCCATTCACCGGCGAGACGATGCGCGTGCGACTGAGGTTAAGCTTGGCCTGGTCGCGGTCGGCGAGGGCCTGCTGATAGGCCGCCGCCGCCATGTCCGCCGAGGCCGCGAAGCTCTCTTTTTCCTCCTCCGAGGCGGCGATGGCGCTCAGCTTCGTCCGCCGCACGGCTTCCGCCTTCTTGTTCTCGAGATCGGCCTTGGCGCGGGCCACGGCGGCCTCGGCGTTGGCGAGGGCGTTCTGGTAGTCGGAGGGCTCGATGACCATCAGCAGGTCGCCCTTGTGAACGAACTGGTCGGCCTTCACCGGCAGCTCGACGATGCGCCCCGAGATCTGCGGCGCGACGGTGACCACATAGGCCCGTACCGTGCCGTCGCGGGTCCATGGCGTGGTCATGTAGGTCTCCCACATGCGCCATCCGAGCACGCCGGCGACGCCCACGACGGCGAGCGTCGCCAGCACACGCGCGAGGCGGGGCAGCAGGGAAGAGCGCTTCCCGGCGGGCAATTCGATGGCGCTCATGAACGGGCTCCCATGGTCAGTACGGTGAGGGACAGCACGATCACGTAGATCGCGAGGTTGAAGAGGGCCGGGTGCCACACCACCCGCGACAGGCCGATGCGGTTGCCGAGCAGGGTGAGCGGGATGGTGATGAGCCATGCCAGCGCCATCATCGCCACGAAGGGCGAGACCAGCACGCCGAAGACATCGAGTTCCAAGAACATGGGCGGCCTCGTCCTTATGCGTCTGGTTCCGGCGGGCGCGGACCTGCGGTGTCGTCGAGACAGGCGGCAAGGCCGTCGAGCGTGGCGATGAGAAGGGCCAGCTGCGCGCGCGCCGGCATCTCGCCCGGCGATGCCTGTTCCTCTAGCACCGCGGCCAGATCGCTGAAGGTGCGGCGGGCGGTGGCCGTGCGCCTTTCGGCAAGCGCGGTGGTGGCGCGGGCGAGGCGCTGTGCGTTTTCACCAGTGACCGTCGCGCGCAGGACGACGATGGCGCGGCCGAGGGAGAACAGGGCGAGCAACCGGCCGGCTTCCTCGTCGCGCGCCTGGGGTGGCAGGTCTTCCACCCGGCGGGTCATGAGCGCGCTCCAGCGCGCGCCGTCGCCGGGGCGAGGCTGGGCCGCCAGCCGCCGCACGTCGCGCACGGACAAGGCGAGGAGCCGCCGCATTCGCACCTGCGGCGACAGGCCGGGCAGGATGATGAAGAAGACCAGGCCCGTGCCGCTTCCCGCGATGATGACCAGCGCCAGGTTGAAATAGCCGGAGGGGTCGTAGGCGACCGGGTTGCCGATCTGGAGCAGCGGCAGCGCATTGATTGCCATGGCGAGGAACAGCGTCGGGTGCCAGCTGCCGGCCTGCATGAAGCCGATGGGCACGAACAGCAGCGCCAGCATCAGCGCGAGGACGGGAAAGGTGGAGATGGCGGGCAGGACGCCGAAATAGAGTCCGCCGCCGATCACCGCCATCAGCAGAGAGCCCAGCGCATAGTCCGCCGCGAGCGTGCGAGACTGGTCGCCGGCCGGTCCGAAGATCAGCGTGGCGATGGCCACGAATGCGATGGCAAGCGGGCCTTGCGGCCACGCGCTGAAGATGGCGAAGCCCGCCGCCGCCGCGACCGCCGCGAACACCCGCACCCCGCTCAGGAGCGCCGGCAGCGGATCGCCGATGACGACGGCGCGGCGTGCGAAGGTCTGGCGCGGCGCGCGCGCGCCCTGGAGCAGGGCGACGCTGTCGGCCATGGCTTCCAGGCTGGCGGCGAGGGTGCGGCTGGCGTCCGTAAGTACGGCGGTGCGCAGATCTCCGGGCGGGATGGTGGCGAGGGTGTCGCGCGCCGCGCGGCAGGCGGTGTGCAAGCGCTCCGGATCGCCGGTGAGTGTGCGCGGGTCGAGACGCCCCACCACCGCGTCGAGGCACGTGCGGGCCTCGTCCACCGGCGGGCCGGGGATGCGCTCCACGCTGGCGACCTGCTGCCATGCGAGCAGCGTGTCCATGAGGCGGACGGAGGCGAGGCGGAGGTTGCCGCTGCGTGATCCCAGATAGGACGAATCCGCCATGGCCGCGTCAGTGGCGAGCTGAAGCGGGCCGAGCAGGCGCAGGAGGCCCCTGAGCCCCTCGCGCTGCCCGGCCGCCTCTCCCGGCGCGACCAGCGTCGCGCGGAAGCCCTTGGAAAGCTGTACTGCTCCGTCCTGAAGCATCTCCGCCAGTCTCCGGCTGGCCCCGCCGAAATCCGTGAGGAGGATGACGAGGACCGTGGAACCGATGCCGATGCCGATCTCGCTCACTCGGATGAGGGAGAGGAAGAAGGCCGTGGTCGGATCGGCGATGGTGTCGGCAAAGACGACGGCCGCCGTAAAGCCCGCCAGCGCGGCGGCGTAGGAGGCGAAGTTGCGGAGCAAAACCACGGCGATGCCGCACGCGCCGCACCAGAGCGCGAGGCTGAAGGCGAGGGCAAAGCGCTGCTGGGCGAACACCGCCAGCACGGCGATCATCACCAACGCGCCGACGATGGTCCCGATGATCCGCCAGCGCCCCTTCTGCAGGGAGATGCCGAGGTTGGGCTGGCAGACGATGGCGGCGGTGGTCGCTGCCCAGAAGGAATTCTGCAGCTCCAGAGCATAGGTGATGTACAGCGCAAGACAAACTGACGTGGCAAGGCGCAGTCCGAACACCAACCGTGGCGCGGAGGCTTGCACAAGCGCCCGGAGGCCCGCGAAGAGCGTCGTCGCGCGGGTGTCGAGGCTGTGGTGGGAGAGGAAGCTCATTGCTGTCGCGCCTGCCGAGCCGAGAGCGGCTGTAT
>JAYSCE010000430.1:0-3950 GCA_041915035.1 Xanthobacter sp. | reverse complement strand
GAGAACGCCGGAAAGGCCGACGAGGGAGAGGGAAATGTCGGCAACGAGCGCGCCCGTTGCGTCGGGGGCGATCACGCCGGACGTCACGAACACCTCGGTCGCATAGTCCTCCACCTGCGGCGCATCATGGAAGCGCGCGCCGATGATGCTGCCCACCCCCCCGCGCAGCCGCCCGCCCTTGAAGCCGTGGCGGCGGCAGATGTCCTCCACTGCGCCGAACAGTTCGGTGTTGGGCCGCACCCGCGCGAAGGCGATGCGCAGGCCTTCAGCCGGGGCATTCACCGCATGGGGCGTGAAGAGGGGGAAA
The DNA here is from genome assembly GCA_041915035.1 of Xanthobacter sp. Taxonomy (GTDB): domain Bacteria; phylum Pseudomonadota; class Alphaproteobacteria; order Rhizobiales; family Xanthobacteraceae; genus Xanthobacter. The sequence continues at coordinate 3,643 of JAYSCE010000430.1, read as the reverse complement.
TTGGTCTCGGGGTCGAAATCGGCGGTGGTCTCCACCTCGGCGGCACCATAGGCGCGGGCCCGGATGGGTTCGGCGACGACGGCCTCGTGCGGCATCACGTGGCCGCCATGGCGGGTGCCGTCCGGCTCGATCCAGAAGGCATGACAATGGATGAAGGGCGCGCCCTCCTTCCGGCCGAAGGTGACGTTGCCGCGCTCCAGCTTGGTCACGCCCTCCGGCGAGAAGGCGCGGCTGTACCATGCGGCGTGGGTGTCGTCCGGCGATGCGGCGGGCATCACATAGGTGAATGGTCCGAACGCGCCGCCGGAAATCTCCACCTGCGCCGCGCCCATGCCGGCCTCCAGAAGCGGCCCGCAGATGGCTGCGTTGATGGTGAGGCCGGGCTGAAGGGTGAAGTCCAGCACCTTCAGCGCGCCCACCGCGCTCTCGATGCGCTCGGCCGCAACCGGCCCGGGCTGGGTGATGCGGCGCAGCTCAGCCATCTTGTCCCTCATCCGCGTAGGCGTGCAGGCCGCCGCAATTGTCGCTCACCTGATAGCCACCCTCGGTCGCGGCCAGATGGCCCGGTGTGAGTGGCACTTTCCCGGCCCCGCCGGGGATATCGAGCACGTAGGTCGGCTGCGCGATGCCCGAGAGCCGCCCGCGCAACGCACGTACGATCTCCTGGCCCTCGGCGATGGGCAGGCGGAAATGGCCGGTGCCGGGGGCGAGGTCGGGGTGGTGCAGGTAATAGGGCTTCACCCGGCACTCCACGAGGGCGCGAAACAGCTCGGCGAGCGTGCCGGCGTCGTCATTTACCCCCCGCAGCAGCACCGTCTGCGACAGCAGGGGAATGCCGGCATCCGCCAGCCGCGCCAGCGCCGCGCGGGCGGCGGGCGTCAATTCCCGCGCGTGGTTCACATGCACCGCCACATAGGGCGTAATTCCCGGTGCCTTGAGTGCGGCGACGAAGGCGGCCGTTACCCGTTCCGGCGCCGCGATGGGCACGCGGGTATGATGGCGGACGATCTTCACATGGGGAATGGCGGCGAGCCGCCCCACCACCTCGCCCATGCGCCGGGCCGAGAGCATGAAGGGATCGCCGCCCGTGAGGATGACCTCCCAGATTTCCGGATGCGCAGTGAAATAAGCGAACGCCTGCTCCAGCGCATCGTCAGACAGGAGCGAGGTCGCGCCCGGCCCCACCATCTCGCGGCGGAAGCAGAAGCGGCAATAGACGGCGCAGACGCCCACGATCTTGAGCAGAGCCCGGTCGCGATAACGGTGCACGACGCCGGGCACGGGGCTATGGGCGTCATCGCCGATGGGGTCAGCCAGTTCCTGCGGGCGCACCTCCAGCTCGGCCGCATCGGGCACGAACTGGCGGGCGATGGGGTCGGCCTCGTCGGCCCGGTCGATGGCGGCGGCCAGTGTGGGCGTGACTGCCACGGCATAGCGGGCGGCCACCTCTTCCAGCGCGGTGCGCGCGTCCGGCGCGGCGAGGCCGGCGCCGATGAGGTCATCGGCGGTGCGCAGCGTCCCTTGATCGCGGGCGGCCAAGGACACAAGTTTGGTGAGAGGGTTCGGCATCGGCTTCGCGACAGCTATATGGGAAGCCAGCCGGCATGCCAAATCTGCCTGCCAAATGAACACGGAGCCGCCCATGGACGTGACCGATAGTGATGTCCTCGCCGCCGCCGAACGCTGGCGCCGCGAGGGGCGGGGGGTCGCCATCGCCACCGTGCTGGAGACATGGGGCTCGGCGCCGCGCCCGGTGGGCAGCCGCCTCGTCATCGATGCGGAGGGCAATTTCCTCGGCTCGGTCTCCGGCGGCTGCGTGGAGGGGGCGGTGGTGAGCGAGGCGGCGGAGGTGATCGCAGCCGGCGCCCCCCGTACGCTGGAGTTCGGCGTCGCCGACGAGACCGCCTGGAAGGTGGGCCTCTCCTGCGGCGGCAAGATCGCCGTCTATGTGGAGCCGGTGGACTGAATGACGCGCGCCGTGACGCGGGGCGCCCGGCGTTATATTCAGTGGGGAAGATGATCCGGATGCTCCCTGAGGGAGGACCACCATGCGTCTCGACCTGCTCGCCGCCCTGAATGCGGAACGCGCCGCCCGCCGCGCCGCCGTCGTCGTGACCGAGCTGGCCACCGGCGCCCAAAGGCTCGCCACCGCCGCGACGCTCGCCACCGACCCGCTTGGCCCGGAAATCGCGGCGGCGCTTGCGGCGCGGCGCAGCGGCAAAGCGGGGGAGGGCAGTGTCTTCCTCGCGGTAGATGTGCCGCCGCCGCGCATGCTGGTGATCGGCGCTGTCCACATCTCCCAGGCGCTGGCGCCCATGGCGCGGCTCGCGGGATTCGACCTGACCATCCTCGATCCGCGCACCGCCTTCGCCACCCCCGAGCGCTTCCCGGACGTGCCGGTGATCGCCGAATGGCCGGAGGAGGCGCTGCCCGCCTACGGGCTCGACCCCTTCACGGCGCTGGTGGCGCTCACCCACGATCCCAAGATCGACGAGCCGGCGATCGCCGCCGCGCTCCGCGCCGAGTGCTTCTATGTGGGCGCGCTCGGCTCGCGCCGCACCCATGCCAAACGCGTGGAGCGGCTGGCGGCGGCGGGGCTTTCCCAAGAGGCCATCGCGCGCATCCACGCCCCCATCGGCATGGACATCGGCGCGTCCAGCCCCGCGGAGATCGCGGTGGCCGTGCTGGCCGAGGTGATCCGCGCTTTGCGCACTGGCGCGAGCGCTGCGGCGGGAGCGGCGGCGTGAGATTTGGCCCTCTGCCGCTCGCCGAGGCCGAAGGCGCCATCGCCGCCCATTCCGTGCGGCTGCCGGGTGGGACCATCAAGAAGGGCACGCGCCTGACCGAGGCCGACATCGCCCGCCTCGCCGCGGCTGGCCTGAGCGAGGTGGTAGCCGCGCGAATGGAAGAGGGAGACGTGGCCGAGGATGCCGCCGCGCGCCGCCTCGCCGAGGCGGTCGCGGGCGCCCATGTGCGGCCCGACACGGCCTTCACCGGGCGGGCCAATCTTTATGCCGCCGCCGCCGGCGTGCTGCGCATTTCGGAGGACGCGCTCGACGCATTCAACGCGGTGGACGAGGCCATAACCCTCGCCACCTTGCGCGATTTCAGCGCGGTGGCGGCCGGCGACATGGTGGGGACCGTCAAGATCATCCCCTATGCCGTCCCGGGTGCGCTCGTAGAAACCGCCGCGTCTGCCGCGCCGGGCGTGATCTCCATCGCGCCATTCCGGGTGACGCGGGTGGCTGTGCTCTCCACCTTGCTGCCGGGCCTCGCCGACAAGGTTGTGGCGAAGACGCTCGCCGTCACCCGGGCACGCCTCGCGTTGGCGGGAGCTGAGGTGATCGCGCACCAGACCCTGCCGCACGAGACGGTGGGCCTTGCCGCAGCGCTCAGGGGGGCGGTAGCGGCGGGGGCGGAACTGGTAATCGTGTTCGGCGCCTCCGCTATCGCCGACCGCAACGATGTGATCCCCGCCGGGCTCGTTGCTGCGGGCGGCGAGGTGCATCGTCTGGGCATGCCGGTGGACCCGGGCAACCTTCTCATGCTGGGGCGGCTCGGAACCGTGCCGGTGCTGGGCGCGCCGGGCTGCGCGCGCAGCCCGAAGGAGAACGGCTTCGATTTCATCCTGCAGCGCCTCCTC
>JAYSCE010000429.1:0-3955 GCA_041915035.1 Xanthobacter sp. | reverse complement strand
AATCGGATTCTCCAGGGCGCCGGACAGCACCAAGCCGATGTTGCGGATCACCAGCTTGGTGGGGCCGGCGGGACCGGTTGGCGCGTCGTGGGCCATGCTCTCGTCTCCGGAGGGGGCGCGGCGATGCGCGCCTTTCTGTTTGTAGGCATATGAAGTTTACGCCCGCGCCGGGCTGCTGAAAACCGGGCGCGGGGTAGATTTCAGCGCTCAGCGAAAGCCTTTTCGATCACGAAATGGCCCGGCTCGCTGCCCGAGCCCTCGGCGAAGCCGCGGGATTCCAGAAGCGTCTTCAGGTCCACCATCATGGCCGGAGAGCCGCAGATCATCACGCGGTCGGTGGCCGCATCCAGTGGCGGCAGGCCCACGTCCGCGCAGAGCTTGCCGCTGTCCAGCAGGGTGGAGATGCGGCCGGTGTTGCGGAAGGGTTCGCGCGTCACGGTGGGGTAATAGAGGAGCTTGGCCGCGATCTCCTCCCCGAGGAATTCGTGGGCGGGGAGTTCCTGCGTGATGAGCTCCTCATAGGCGAGGTCCGCCACGTTCCTGCAGCCATGGACCAGCACGACCTTCTCGAAGCGGTCGTAGGTCTCCGGATCGCGGATCACCGAGAGGAAGGGTGCGAGGCCCGTGCCCGTACCGAGGAGGTAGAGGTTCTTGCCGGGCAGGAGATTGTCCATCACCAGCGTGCCGGTGGCCTTGCGGCCCACCGTGATGGCGTCGCCCACCTTGATGTGCTGCAGGCGGGAGGTGAGGGGACCATTCGGCACCTTGATGGAGAAGAATTCCAGCGTCTCGGCCCAAGCCGGGCTCACCACCGAATAGGCGCGCAGCAGCGGGCGGCCATCCACCTTCAGGCCGATCATGGTGAATTCCCCGGTGCGGAAGCGGAATCCGGGGTCGCGGGTGGTGGTGAAGCTGAACAGGCGGTCGGTCCAGTGATGGACGCTGAGCACCTGCTCCTCGAAGAAATTGCTCATGGGGAGTCTCGGAAGATCAGAGGCTGGCAGGATCGGCGGAGAGGAGGGCGCGCTTGTCCGGCGTGTCCTTCCAGGCGTCGGCATCGGCGGGCGGCGGACCCTTCTCGGTGATGTTGGGCCACACCGCCGCATATTCGGCATTGAGCGCGGTCCATTCGGCGGCGCGCGGGTCGCTATCCGGGAAGATCGCGGCCGCAGGGCATTCCGGCTCGCACACGCCGCAGTCGATGCACTCGTCCGGATGGATCACCAGCATGTTCGCGCCGGCATAGAAGCAATCCACCGGGCAGACCGCCACGCAATCCATATAGGTGCAGCGGATGCAGCCCTCGGTGACGACATAGGCCATGGGAATGCCCTCGGCATATTGTTTGTGTACAAATGAAAATAAGTGCGCGTGTCGGGCCGAGTCAACGCCCTCGCGTCACGGCGATGCGACGTTTTTCGGCAGTCAGGGCTGAAATTGAGAGCGTCTGTCCAATTTGTGCCCAAGCCGGTCGCCGGCGGCAACGTACGCGGACATAAACCGCCGCGCCAGACCAATATTTGTACAGAAAGCCACGATTCGATGCGGAATAGAAAGTGATCACGGCACAGCAACGGGCCGTGATTATTTCGGCAACAACTGTATGCCCGGCGTTAATGCGTCGGCGATGCCCTCAGGCGCGCCACCGTTCCCTCCAGACCTTCCCATGCGGGTGCATCCGGGGCGAACTTGGCGCGCATGTAGCGGACGAGGTCGGCCACCTGCGCGTCATCTAGGCTGTCCCGGAAGGCGGGCATGTCGCCCAGCTCCGGCGCGGCGGGCTTGGGGATGCCCTCGAGGATGACGCGGATGAGGTTGTCCGGTCGTGCCGCATGGATATTGGTGTTGAGCGCCAGCGCCGGCCGCGCGCCGAACAGGGTCGGCCCTTCGGGCGCATGGCAGGCGGCGCAGGCACCGGCGAACAGGCGGCCGCCCACGGTGTCCATCGGCCGGAGCGAGGCTTCAGCCTTCGCCTCCAGCGTGGCCGCCGCCGCGACCGGATCGGCGATGGCAGGGCCGGCGAGCGACGCGAGATAGACCGCCATGGCCCGCACGTCCGCATCGGGCACCTCCGCCAGCGCATGCACCACCGGCGCCATGGGGCCAGCGGCAGTGCCGTGGAAGCGGGAGAAGCCGGTGCGCAGGTAGGTAAAGAGTTCGTCCTCTGTCCAGGGAATGGGCGCCCTGGACAGCTCCGTGAGCGCCGGTGCCTCCCAGCCATCGGCAAAACCGCCGACAAGGTAGGCCGCGCCGGTCTTCTCCGCGCCCAGCGCATTGCGTGGCGTGTGGCAGGCGCCGCAATGGCCGAGGCCTTCCACGAGGTAGCGGCCGCGGTTCCACTGGGGTGACTGCGCCGGCTCCGCCTGAAGCTGTCCGGGGCGGTGGAACAGCAGGTTCCAGCCGGCCATCAGCGGGCGGATGTTGAAGGGGAAGGTCATGCGGTTTTCGGGCAGCGCCGCCTTCACCGCTGGCTGCGACATGAGGAAGGCGTAGAGCGCCTGCATGTCGGCATCGCTGATACGGCTGAAGGCGGTGTAGGGGAACGCGGGGTAGAGGTGCCGTCCGTCCCGACCGATGCCCTCGCGCATGGCGCGTTCGAAGGCGGCATAGGACCACGCGCCGAGGCCCGTCGTTACATCCGGTGTGAGGTTGGTGGAATAGATTGTGCCGAAGGGCGTGTGCAGCGGCCGCCCGCCGGCATTGGCGATGCCTCCGTCGGCCGTGTGGCAGACCGCGCAATCCCCCAGCGCCGCCAGCACCTTGCCGCGCGCGATCATGTCCGCCGAGAAGGTGGAGGGATCGGGCGGAGCGATGGGCGCGATGGCGCCGCGAATGGGCAGCGCCAGCGTCGCCATGCCCAAGGCACCGGCCAGCGCCGCGCCTGCCATGGCGAACCAGGGACGCCGCTTCTTCTCCTTCACCGGGCGGGGCGGGGCCTCGCCGGCGAGGGCGGCGCGCACGCGGTCCGGCGTGAAGGGCGGTTCGCGCAGGCGCACGCCGGTGGCGTCGAAAATGGCGTTGGCGATGGCCGCCGCGCTGGGCACCGAGGCGGATTCGCCCGAGCCCAGCGGCGGGTCATCCGGCCGGGGCATCAGCACCACGTTGATGACCGGCACTTCCGGGAAGGTGAGGATGGGGTAGGCGCCCCATTCCCGGCTGGTGACGGCCTTATCGTCGAACGTCACCTGCTCCTTGAGGGCGCGGGAGGTGGACTGGATGACGTTGCCGTGGATCTGGTGCTCGATGCCGGCCGGGTTGATCATCAGCCCGGAATCCTGGCCCACGGTGACGCGCTTCACCGCCACGTCGCCGGTCGCTTTGTTCACCTCCACATCCGCCACCCAGGCGGACCAGGCGGCGCCGTAGCCGGGGAACTTGGAGTGGACATAGAGGGCATAGGCGAAGCCCTGCCCGCGCACGATGTCGCCTTCCACCACCTCAAGCCGTGGGCCCGTGCGCGTCTGCCAGCCGGCGCGTTCGGCCGTGGCCTTCACGAGGTCCACCGCGCGGGGGTCGTGCAGGTGGCGCAGGCGGTAGTCCACTGGATCGACACCGGCGGCGGCGGCCAGTTCGTCCACATAGCTCTCGTGGGCGAAGCTGTTGGGCAAAGCCGAGACGCCGCGCAGCCACGAGGCGCGCACGATGGGGGCAACATCGTCCACCGCCACGCGCATCACGTCATAGGCATAGGGCGGGATCGCGGTGCGGTCGCCCATCTCGTAGACGGGATTGTCCGCCGGCACCCGGCCAGTGAGCAGCAGCGCGAGGGTGACGGCGGCGTTGGACGGGTAGCGGGTGAGGAAATCGTAGAAGGCGGGCGTGCCGTCCGCGTTGATGCCGCCCTTAACCTCCATGAGCTGGCCGGCGCCCTTGGGCTCCCACGCATGTTCCTGCTCGCGGGTGAGCTGCACGCGCACCGGCCGGCCCACGGCGCGGGAGAGCAGGGCGGCGTCGG
>JAYSCE010000428.1:0-3955 GCA_041915035.1 Xanthobacter sp. | reverse complement strand
AAGTCATGCTTTTGGGCGCAGCAGCCATCGCCGCCGGTCTCGTCGCGTGCCTCGATACGAGCCACGTCGCCATGGCGTGCAGCCTCATCCTGTGGAACACCAACGGTCAGGCGGTGGTGTCGGCACGCACCATGGACCTCTACATCGACGACAAGCCACGCCTCGTCTATCTGCCGCGCGGCATTGCCCGCCGCGGCGTTCCGGACGCCAACGCGGCGACCTGGACCTCGAAATATGCGAGCACGGTCATGACCGCGCTCGACACGGCCACCAGCGACGGCATCAATGAAGCCGGCCTCGGCGCGCATCTGCTCTATCTGCACGGCACCGAGCACGAGCAACCCGATCAGCGTCCGGCCGTCTCCAACCTGATCTGGGCGCAGTACGTGCTGGACAATTTCGGCACGGTGGCGGAAGCCCTGGAGGGGCTCAAAGGTGTGCGCATCGCCTCGGCCCAGGCCCATGGGCGCGAATGGCCGTTGCATCTCGCCATCGAGGATGCGTCGGGCGACAGCGCGGTGCTGGAGTTCGTCAACGGCAAGCTTCAGGTCCATTACGGCAAGGACGTGACCGTGATGACCAACGAGCCGCCCCTCGATGAGCAACTGGCGAACCTGAAGCGCTACAAGCTGTTCGGCGGCAACCTCGCGTTGCCCGGCGACATCGACCCGATGAGCCGTTTCGTGCGCGCCTCTTCCTTCCTCAAGACCCTGCCCAAGCCGAACGACACCGCAGAGGCGCTCGGCCATCTGGCGGGCGTGGTGCGGACGGTGGCCGTGCCGTTCGGCGCGGTGGACACCTCGGGCGGCGAATCGACCGATGCCTGGCCGACCCGCTGGGCCAGCCTCAGCGACCACAGCCACAAGGTCTTCTACCTGATGCCGGTGAATAGCCCGAACGTGCTGTGGGTGGACCTCACCAAGTTCAAGCCCGACTCCCGGGACATCCTCGCGGTCGATCCCTACGCCCCCGGTCTGAGCGGCGACGTTTCCGCCAGCCTCACGCGCTTCGGCACCGTCGACAAGGCCTATCCGTCCGGCCATTGACGTCGCGGTCCGACAGCAGGCCGCGCCCCCATCCCTGGGGCGCGGCAATATTTGCCTATCAGGCGGTCCGTTCATCGGTCATGTTCAGGCGGGGCGGTTGCATCGCGGCCGTCGGGCAAGGCGGAGGGGGGAATGTTGCGCTTGGCGCTGCGCGCAGTCGCGATCCTGCTGGCGCTGGTGTGCGCCGCAGTTCTCGCGCTGGTGCTGGCGGCCAACCTGCCGCAGGCGGAAGGGCTGCGCCGCTCGCTCGCGGAGCAGGCGCTGACCCATCTGTGGGGCGAGCCGGTGAGCGTGCGCGGGGCAGTGGCCGTCACCCTGTGGCCGCGCGCGGCCGTCCACATGGACGGCGTGGAGGCGCATGGCGCCGATGGCGCCAATGCTCGCACCACGCATCTCCGCGTCGCCATCCCGCCGTATGCCGAACTGGTGAGCGGTGGGCTACGCTACAGCCTCGCGGTGGAGGGCGGCGACTTCGACGTGCCGCTCGACAGCGGCGAGGCGGCGAGACCCGGATCGCTGCTCGAATCCCCCATTTACGTGCTGTCCCTGCTCCCGCACCTTGCCATCCGCGACACCGTGGTGCGCTTCACCGATACCATGAACGGCTGGCTGTTCGAGCTTAAGGTGAAGGATCTCAGGAGCGCGGCCGAGGCGGGGCGCCACGTGCTCGTCGCCGACGCCGCACTGAACGGCCAGCCCCTCACCCTCGGCTTCGCCTTCGACCTCGAGGTGGAGAAGGGCGAGCGGGAACGCCCCTATGGCGCCCAGATCACCCTGGCCACTGCCGGCGGACCCGATGCCCCCGGCCTTTCGGCGCGCCTCGACGTGCGCGCGCCGACAAGGCAGTTCGACCATGGCCTGGTGATGAAGCTCGAGGCCGATGCCAAAAGCATCGCCGCGGGGCTGACCCTCGCCGGCATCGCGCCGTCCATCGACGGCACCGGCAAGGTCAGCGCACGTCTCAAGGCCGAGCCGGACCGGTTGAGCTTCCACGATCTCGACCTCAGCCTCACGCTTGCGGACGGGGAGCGCGTCTCGGTCACCGGCCAGGCGGACGATCTCGCGACCCTCGCCGGCGCCGACCTGAAGGTGATTGCCGATCTCGAAACCGCCGTCCCCGCGGCGGTCTCCGTGCGGGAGATCGTGGTGACCCGCCTGACGGGCGACTTCCGCAGCCGCGCCGACGGCATGATGCTGGACGAGGTCCTCATCTCCACCAATGCGTTCGACCAGAGCCTGCGGGAGATCGGCCCCATCCATGTGCGCTCGGTCACGCGCGATGCCGAGGGCCATGTGGCGTTCCGTGGCATCTCGGTGGTCGCCGGCCCGGCCGACCGGCCCATCGCCCGGCTGCACGGCAATGTGGACGACATTCTCGCCTTCCGCGGCGTCGAGCTTGCGGGCGGAGTCGATATCCCGGTGGCCAGCGTCTTCGCGCTGCCGCCCGAGGCCCAGGACAAGCTCGGCCGCATCGTCGGCAGCCTCTCCATATCGGATGCCGGGGCCGGGCTTGGGGTGGATTCCTTCGCCGCCCGCATCGAGGGCAGCGACCTGATCTCGGCGAGCCTCGCCCTCGTGCTCGACGACCTCGGCAAGCCCGGCGTCGCGGTGACCACCCAGGTGGACGCGCGCCTCAAGGTTCCCAACTATTCCGCCTTCGCCGCCGCCTTCGGCGACACCTCCGATTTCCGTGGGCAGGTGACGTTCGAGGGGCGCCTGAGCGGCACCACCGACGCGCTGACCATGGAGGGGCGCACCGACATCGGTCGCACCCGCATCACCGGCACCCTCTCCAGCCTCGCCGCGCCCGGCGGCCGGTCGGTGGTGAAGGGCACCATCAGCTCGCCGCTGGTAAATGCCGACGAACTGCTCGCCTTCATGCGCCCGGAAGGCCAGCGACGACGCAAGGCGGTGCGCGTGGTCGGCAGCCGGGAACCGGAGGGCGGCAGCCAGATCGACCTGATCGGCACCACCGATGCTGACGTGACCATCTCCGCCGCCCGCCTTCAGGGCGGCGGAGATAGCGCCACCGGCGTCCAGGCGCGCCTCGTGGTGAAGGAAGGCGCCCTGCGGGTGGACCCGCTGCGCATCGGCTATCGCGGCGGCGTCATCTCCGCCGTCATGGCGAGCGAGGGCCGCTCCGTGCTGCGCACCAAGGGCTCCGGGACGGGCTGGCCGCTGGCGACCCTGTTCGGGCGCGGCGCGCCCATCTCGGTATCCGGCACCCTGAGCGTCGTCTTCGATCTCACGACCCGGATGGATGCAGACGACCCGCTCGCGACCCTCGGCGGCACCCTTACCGGGCGCGTCGGCCGCGGCCGCATCGGCACCGGTCTTCTCGACCTCGCGGGTGTCGGCATCCTCGCCGGCATCTTCACCTCCTCGGTGCAGAAGGGCGAGAGCGTCCTGCGCTGCGCCAAGGTGCCCCTCCAGTTCCACAAGGGTGTCGGCCGGACCAATCCGGTGATCGTGGTGAATACCGAGCATGTGCAGGCTCTCGCCCGCGGCACGGTGGACCTGGTGCGCAACCGGATCGACCTGCGCGTGGCGCCGCGGCCCCTCAATGCGCCCGATGGCCCCGCCGGCCACAGCTTCACCGTGAAGGGCTCCCTCCGCAGCCCCTCCATCGCCATGGCCTCCGCGGGCAACGACCCCCACGGCCGCTATGGCTGCGACTGACGGGCCGGCCGCTCGCGACGACTTGGAAATAATAGTTCGATCGATTAGTCTTTGAATTGACGCCGCCCTGTCGCTGCGGCCATCGCACGCCATTCCTCTGGAGCCTCTCATGACCCACCACCCGCCCGCGGCCCCACGCGGCGCGCCCCCGCATGCCGAAAGCGGCCCCATCAGCATCACCCGCCACGGCCCTGTGGCTGTCATTCACATCGACCATGCTCCGGTGAATG
>JAYSCE010000427.1:0-3993 GCA_041915035.1 Xanthobacter sp. | reverse complement strand
GCCGGCACGCTGACCAACAAGATGGCCCCCGCGCTCCGCAAGGTCTACGACCAGATGCCGGAGCCGCGCTACGTCATCTCCATGGGCTCCTGCGCCAATGGCGGCGGCTACTACCACTTCTCCTATTCGGTGGTGCGCGGCTGCGATCGCATCGTGCCGGTGGACATCTACGTGCCGGGCTGCCCGCCCACGGCGGAGGCGCTGCTCTACGGCATCCTGTTGCTGCAGAAGAAGATCCGCCGCGTCGGCACCATCGAGCGCTGATCGGGAGCCGGTGTGATGGACGAGACCCTCAACGACCTCGCCGCCCACGTCTCCGGCGCCCTGCCGGGCGTGGTGATCGGCTCCGAGATCGCCTTTGGCGAGCTGGCGCTGCTCATCGAGCCGTCGCAGATTGTCAAGGCGGTGACCTTCCTGCGGGATGACCCGGCCTGCCTGTTCACCTGCATCGTGGACGTGTGCGGCGTGGACTATCCGGCCCGCGAGAAGCGGTTCGACGTGGTGTACCACCTGCTCTCCGTGAAGCAGAATGCCCGCATCCGCCTGAAGGTCGCCACCGACGATGACACCCCGGTGCCCTCCATCACCGGCGTCTTCCCCGGTGCCAACTGGTTCGAGCGGGAGGCCTACGACATGTACGGCATCCTGTTCACCGGCCACCCGGAGCTGCGCCGCCTTTTGACGGACTACGGCTTCGACGGCCACCCCCTGCGCAAGGACTTCCCGACCACAGGCTTCGTGGAGGTGCGCTACGACGACGCCCAGAAGCGCGTGGTCTACGAGCCGGTCCGCCTGCCACAGGAGTTCCGGAACTTCGACTTCCTCTCGCCGTGGGAGGGCGTGGAATATGTCCTTCCCGGTGACGAGAAGGCCTCGGGCCAGCCGCCCGCGCCGCCCAAGGCCGGGTGAGGGAGCGTCTCATGGTTGATGTCGCCGACGAGATGAAGCCCGCGGACAAGGTCCGCAACTTCCAGATCAATTTCGGCCCGCAGCATCCTGCGGCGCACGGCGTGCTGCGCCTCGTGCTGGAGCTGGACGGCGAGGTGGTGGAGCGGGTGGACCCGCACATCGGCCTCCTGCACCGCGGCACCGAGAAGCTGATCGAGGCCAAGACCTACCTTCAGGCCGTGCCATATTTCGATCGGCTCGATTATTGCGCGCCGATGAACCAGGAGCATGCCTACTGCCTTGCGGTGGAGAAGCTGCTGGGCATCGAGGTGCCCAAGCGCGGCCAGCTCATCCGCGTGCTCTATTCCGAGATCGGGCGCCTGCTCTCCCACCTCCTCAACGTCACCACGTTCGCCATGGACGTGGGCGCGCTGACCCCGCCGCTGTGGGGCTTTGAGGAGCGCGAGAAGCTCATGATCTTCTATGAGCGCGCCTCCGGCAGCCGTATGCACGCCGCCTATTTCCGGCCCGGCGGGGTCCATCAGGACCTGCCGCGCGCGCTGGTGGAAGACATCGGCGCCTTCTGCGACCCGTTCCTGAAGCTGGTGGCGGACCTCGACGCCCTCGTCACCAACAACCGCATCTTCAAGCAGCGCACCGTCGACATCGGCGTGGTGTCGGTGGAAGAGGCGCTATCCTGGGGCTTCTCCGGCCCGGTGCTGCGCGGCTCGGGCGCGGCGTGGGACCTGCGCCGTTCGCAGCCCTACGAATGCTATTCGGAACTCGATTTCGACATTCCGGTGGGCAAGCACGGCGACTGCTACGACCGCTATCTCGTCCGCATGGAGGAGATGCGCCAGTCGACCTACATCATGAAGCAGTGCGTCGAGCGCCTGCTGAAGGAGACGGGGCCGGTCCACACCCAGGACCACAAGGTCGCGCCGCCGAAGCGGGCCGAGATGAAGCGCTCCATGGAAGCGCTCATCCACCACTTCAAGCTCTACACCGAAGGCTTCCACGTGCCGGAAGGCGACGTCTATGCCGCGGTGGAAGCGCCCAAGGGCGAGTTCGGCGTCTATCTCGTCTCGGACGGCACCAACAAGCCGTATCGTTGCAAGATCCGCGCTCCGGGTTTCGCCCATTTGCAGGCCATGGATTTCCTCAATCGCGGCCACATGCTGGCCGACGTCTCCGCGGTGCTCGGCTCGCTCGACATCGTGTTCGGGGAGGTGGACCGCTGATGGCCCGCCTTCCTCTCGCCCTTTGCCCGATGCTCGCGCGCGGCCCGCGCGCGGCTTCTTCCGGGATCTGAACCATGTCCGTCCGCCGCCTCGCCGCCGAGCAGCCCGAGAGCTTCAGCTTCACGCCGGAGCTTGAGGCCATCGCGCAGAAGCTGATCGCCAAATATCCGGAAGGCCGGCAGGCCAGCGCCGTGGTGCCCCTGCTGTGGGAAACCCAGAAGGCCGCCGGCGGCTGGCTGCCCGAGCCCGCCATCCGCGCGGTCGCCGATCGCCTCGGCATGGCGCACATCCGCGTGCTCGAGGTCGCCACCTTCTACACCATGTTCAACCTTGAGCCGGTGGGGAAGTATTTCGTGCAGCTGTGCGGCACGACGCCCTGCATGCTGCGCGGCGCGGAAGCCATCCGCCACGTCTGCGAGAAGAAGATCGGTCACGAGCGGCATGTCTCGGCCGACGGCACCTTCTCCTGGCTTGAGGTGGAATGCCTCGGCGCCTGCACCAATGCGCCCATGGTGCAGATCAACGACGATTATTACGAAGACCTGACCCCCGAGAACTTCGAGAAGCTTCTCGATGATCTCGCTGCCGGTCGTCCGGTGAGCGTGGGCCCGCAGAATTCCCGCAAGGGCTCCGAGCCGGAGGGCGGCCCGCGCGTGCTGCTCGATCCCGCGCTCTATGACTTCAAGACCACCGTGCCCGCCACCGGCGGTGCCGGGACCGAGACGCCGGATCTTCTCTCCGCCGGCCGCGCCCGTGCGGCGTCGGAAAGCCCGGCCGATCCCCTGGGCGCCACTGCGGCGGCCCAGGAGAAGGCGGCTGATGGCGCCGACACCCGTGAGAAGCGCGAGGCCGTCGCCGCGGAGGCGCAGGCCTCCAGCCCGTCCGTTACAGGTTCCGACCGTGAGCCGGTGAAGACCGGCACCGGCGTGCGCGATCCGGAGGAGTGAGGCCCATGCTCGCCGACAAGGACCGCATCTTCACCAATCTCTACGGCTTCCACGACTTCGGTCTTGAGGGCGCGCTGAAGCGCGGCAACTGGGACGGCACCAAGGCCATCCTGGAAAAGGGCCGCGACTGGATCATCAACGAGATGAAGGCGTCCGGCCTGCGGGGTCGCGGCGGCGCCGGCTTCTCCACCGGCATGAAGTGGTCCTTCATGCCCAAGCAGTCCGATGGCCGTCCCCACTATCTGGTGGTGAACGCCGACGAATCCGAGCCCGGCACCTGCAAGGACCGGGAGATCATGCGCAACGATCCGCACACGCTGATCGAGGGCTGCCTGATCGCCTCCTTCGCCATGGGCGCCCACGCGGCCTACATCTACATCCGCGGCGAATACATCTTCGAGCGCGAGCGCCTTCAGGCGGCGGTGGACCAGGCCTATGAGGCGCGCCTCATCGGCAAGGACAATGTCCACGACTATCCCTTCGACCTCTACGTCCACCACGGTGCCGGCGCCTATATCTGCGGCGAAGAGACGGCGCTGCTGGAGAGCCTCGAGGGCAAGAAGGGCATGCCGCGCCTGAAGCCCCCGTTCCCGGCGAACATGGGCCTCTACGGCTGTCCCACCACGGTGAACAACGTGGAGAGCATCGCGGTCGCGCCCACCATCCTGCGGCGCGGCGCGGCCTGGTTCTCCTCCATCGGCCGCCCCAACAACGTGGGCACCAAGCTGTTCTCCCTCGCCGGCCACGTGAACACGCCCTGCGTGATCGAGGAGGCCATGAGCATCCCCTTCAAGGAGCTCGTGGAGAAGCATGGCGGCGGCGTGCGCGGCGGCTGGGACAACCTGCTGGCCATCATCCCCGGCGGCGCGTCCTGCCCGGTGATCCCCGGCGAGCAGTGCGAAGACCTCATCATGGAC
>JAYSCE010000426.1:0-4013 GCA_041915035.1 Xanthobacter sp. | reverse complement strand
CCATCAAGGCGCGCTTCCCGGTTTCGCTGGCCACCGTCTACAACACGCTTCACCAGTTCACGGAAGTGAGCCTTCTGCGCGAAGTGGCGGTGGACGGGTCGAAGACCTATTTCGATACCAACGCCTCCGACCACCACCACTTTTTCGTCGAGGGCCAGAACGACCTGGTAGACATTCCGGCCGCCGACGTGGCCGTGAATCTCCTGCCTGAGCCGCCGGAAGGCTACGAGGTGGCCCGCGTGGACGTGGTCGTCCGCCTGCGCCGGAAGGGCTCGAATCGCGGCTGATTCGCTTACAAGATCAGTGTGATAGGCCGGGCATGTCCCGGCCTTTTTTGCGTCTGGCGCAGCCTCAGATGGTGCGCAGGGGCTTCTCCAGCACGGCCAGCACGCGGGGCAGCTCTTGGCCGCGCTTGAGGATCAGGCCGGTCTGGGAGACGACGCTGTAGATGCCCTGCTTCCGGGCGAGGCGCGGATCCTTCTCGATGCGGTAGAGAGGGACGTCCATGGCCCGGCGAAAGATGCTGAACACGGCCTTGTCGCGTTGAAAATCAATGGCGTAGTCGCGCCATTCCCCCTGGGCGACCATGCGGCCGTAGAGGTCGAGGATGCGGTCCAACTCGCGGCGGTCGAAGGTGACGCGAAGGGGGGCGGGGGACGGCGTGGAAGGCTGGACCGGGGCGGCACCGCGCCGGGGCAGGACTATGGGTTCGATGTCTCCCATCGGGCCTCCTTGTCCTTTGCTGGCGTCGCTTTCTGGCGGATCTGCCGAAGGTCGGACGCGGGTGTTGGAGCATGATCCCTCCACCGGCCAACCCTTTCAAGGGCAATCCGTAGCCGGCTGCTACTCGGGGCGGACTGGCATCCCAATACCCATCACGCCAACGTCAATGGAATCACAGTGTCGCCGGAATTCGGCCAATCGCGTGCCGCGGCGGGGCGCGATCTTTCTTCGCGTAGCAGGGCCGGTTCGTGAGGCGCTCCGGTCTATCCCAGCCCCCCAGCCCCCCGGGGTGCATCCGAACCGGCCACTGCTACGCACCGACTTCAGACCCCCGATGTTGGCCATCCCTTGCGGATGGCCATTTTTTTTGGCGCGACGCAGCCCGACGACCCCGAGCTGAATCGGCACGCGAGTCGGCGACGATTCGGCGGGTTCAAACGCGTGATTCAGGCGGGTTCTGCGGCCGTTCGGTCGAATGCCGGTTCAGTCGAGCGGGAAGAGGGTCGCGCCGACGATCTGTCCGGGGGCGGCCGGGGTGCCGGTCTGCACCATCACCGCGACCGCATCCATGCCGTCCCGGTGGATATCCTTAAGAGGCACCCGGAAGGTGCGCGTGTCCCCCTGCCAGCGGGCGACGCGGGTCCAGCCGCGGACCACATTGGCATAGGTGACGTTGCGTCCACCATTCTCGCCGCGGCCGATGGAGACGGTCTGGGCGCGGGCGACGGGGCAGGCCCACAGCTCGGCGCCGTCTTCGACGGAGAGGGGCTGGGGCAGGGTGATCTCGAGCGTGTCGCCGTCCCGCTTCACCTCCACCGGGAGGGAGAGGCCGCCGGAGGCGCGGGCGGTCATGACGGCGCGTTGCACCGCGGCACGGTCGCTGCCCTTGGCGACGATCTGGCCGTCGATGACCATCTGGGGGGTGTAGATCTTCTTGTCCGCGCGCTGCTCGGCATAGGCCTTCTGGCGCAGGGAATGGCCGTGGAGGGCGAGGGTGTCCTTCCAGCCCACATAGTCCCAGTAGTCCACCGAGAGGGTGAGCGCGAGCACCTGCGGATCCTTGGCGAGATCGTTCAGCAGAGCGTCGGCGGGGGGGCAGGAGGCGCAGCCCTGGCTCGTGAACAGCTCCACCACCACCTTCGGCTGGGTCTGCGCCAGCGCCGGCGAGGCGGCGAGGGCGAGGACAAGCGCGAGGGCGGAGCGGTTCAACATCATGGAGCGCAATGGGGTTGTTGGAATGTGTCCCCGAGATAGCGGACTGCCGCAGCGCACTCCAGTCACAAAGGGGTGTCGCGGCGGTATCTTTCACCCGCTTCGCACATGAAAACGCCGGCCCGACAGGCATCGGGCCGGCGTTCATCACGGTTCCGTCAGCGACCCGCGGGGCGCTAAACGACCAAGCCTAAAGATCAGGCCGCCAGCGAGCGCAGCACGTAGGGCAGGATGCCGCCGTTGCGGAAGTAGTCGAGCTCATCCAGCGTATCGATACGGCAGATCAGCTCCACGTTCTTCACGGTGCCGTCGGCGAACTTGATCTCGGCGGTCAGCGTCTGGCGGGGCTTGAGGTCGCCCTCGATGCCCTTGAGGGTGACGATCTCGTCGCCCTTGATGCCGAGGCTCTGCCAGCTCTCGCCGTCCTTGAACACCAGCGGCACGATGCCCATGCCGACCAGGTTCGAGCGGTGAATGCGCTCGAAGGACTGGGCGACCACGGCGCGCACGCCGAGCAGCTTGGTGCCCTTCGCCGCCCAGTCACGGGAGGAGCCGGTGCCGTATTCCTTGCCGGCGAACACCACCAGCGGCACGCCCTCGGCGCGGTACTGCATGGCCGCGTCGTAGATGGGCAGCTGGGCGCCGTCCGGATAGTGGATGGTCACGCCGCCTTCCACGCCCGGCACCATCTGGTTCTTGATGCGGATGTTGGCGAAGGTGCCGCGCATCATCACTTCATGGTTGCCGCGGCGGGTGCCGTACTGGTTGAAGTCCACCGGACGCACCTGATGCTCGATCAGGTACTGGCCCGCCGGGGACGCCTGCTTTATGGAGCCGGCCGGCGAGATGTGGTCGGTGGTGATCGAGTCTAGGAACAGGCCCATGATCCGGGCATCGATGATGTCCTTGACCGGCTCCGGCTCCTTCTGCATCCCGACGAAGTAGGGCGGGTTCTGCACGTAGGTGGAGGTGTCCTGCCAGGCATAGGTCTGGCCGGTGGGCACGGCGATCTTCTGCCAATGCTCGTCGCCCTTGAAGACGTCGGAATACTTTTCCTTGAACATCTTCTTGGTGACGTTCTCGCGGATGTACTGGGCCACTTCCTTGTTGGAGGGCCAGATGTCCTTGAGGTACACGGGCTTGCCGTCCTTGTCCGTGCCGAGGGGCTCGGTGGTCAGGTCGATCTGCAGCGAGCCGGCCAGCGCATAGGCGACCACGAGGGGCGGGGAGGCGAGGTAGTTCGCCTTCACGTCCGGGTTCACGCGGCCTTCGAAGTTGCGGTTGCCGGAGATGACGGCGCCGGCCACGAGGTCGTTCTTGTTGATCGCCTCGGAGATCGGCTCCGGCAGCGGACCGGAATTGCCGATGCAGGTGGTGCAGCCGAAGCCGACCAGGTTGAAGCCCACGTCGTCGAGATATTCCTGCAGGCCAGCGGCCTTCAGATAGCCTTCCACCACCTGCGAGCCGGGCGCCAGCGAGGTCTTCACCCACGGCTTGGACTTCAGGCCGCGCTTCACGGCGGCCTTGGCCAGCAGGCCGGCGGCGATCAGCACGGAGGGATTGGAGGTGTTGGTGCAGGAGGTGATGGCGGCGATCACCACGTCGCCGTGGCCGAGCGTGTAGTCGGTGCCGGTGACGGGAACGCGCTTGGCGGCCTCACCGGCCTTCTTGAACTCGCCTTCCAGGGCGGACACGAAGCCAGTCTTGGTGTCGGAGAGCAGCACGCGGTCCTGCGGGCGCTTGGGGCCGGCGAGGGACGGCAGAACGGTGTCGAGGTCCAGCTCCAGGGTGTCGGTGAACACCGGGTCCGGAGTGTCCTTCTTGCGCCACATGCCCTGCGCCTTGGAGTACTTCTCCACCAGCGCGACGCGGCTGTCCTTGCGGCCGGTCTCGTCGAGATAGTCGATGGTTTCCTTGTCCACCGGGAAGAAGCCGCAGGTGGCGCCGTATTCCGGGGCCATGTTGGCGATGGTGGCGCGGTCGGCGAGGGAGAGGTGCTCCAGGCCCGGGCCGTAGAATTCCACGAACTTGCCCACGACGCCCTTCTTGCGGAGCATCTGGGTGACGGTGAGCACGAG
>JAYSCE010000425.1:0-4028 GCA_041915035.1 Xanthobacter sp. | reverse complement strand
GGCCAGGGTCGATTTGCCATGGTCGATGTGGGCGATGATGGAGAAGTTGCGGATGTGCTTCTGGGCGCTGGCGGTCATCCGCGCCGCATAGCATCGGCGCGGGACGGCCACAAGGCGAAGCCTGTCCGGAGGGTGGGCGCGAGGCTTATCCACTGCCCTTTTACCGCAGTGTGTGAGGAGCGGAGCCAGCCCCCTCGTCCGTCACCCGGCTCGCGCCGCGTGCCACCTTCTCCCGCGAGGGGAGAAGGGAAAGGGCGGTCCTCAACCAGTCCTCACAACCCCATCAGGCGGCGGGACTTGGGGGTGGGGTCCGGATCCTCCGTCGCATCCGCCTCGGGGCCGGGATCGTCCGGCAGAGGCGGCAGGGCGACGATGGCGTCGGGCTTCCTGCCGTTTTCGGGCTTACCATTCTGCTTGGCCCGTCCGCGCCCCGCTTCCGCGCCGTTGCCGGGGGGCGGGGCGAGGATGACCGGCACAGGCTCCGCGGGCCGGGAGGCCTTCGGGTCGGCGCCCTTTGTGTCGATGCCTTTAGGCTCAGAACCCTTGGTGTCGGACCCTTTGGGCGCCGCGGCCTCCGGCGTCTTTGCCTCGGACGTCTTGGGCGCCTCGCTCGGAACCGGCGCAGGCGCCTCGACCACCACCACCGCGGCTTCCGAGGCGGCAGGTTTCGCCACGATCACGGCCTCAGCGGCCTTGATCTCGGCAGCCTTGATCTCCGCAGCCTTGGCCTCGGCCTGCTTCTTCTCAGCCTGCTTCTGCTCCGCGAGCTTCTTCTGCTCGGCGATCTTGGCCTCTTCGCTGGCGCGCACGGCGGCGATGGCCGCCTTCACCCGCTCCGCCTCATGCTCGAGGATCGGGGTGGCTGAAACGCCGGGCGGCACCTCCCAGACGAAGGCGTCGAGCCGGCCGGAAACCGGCGACACCGGCGCCCAGCGGTCGGAGACCACGCCATCGGCGATCCAGGCCGGGTCGCGATTGGCGCGCACGGCTCGGGCGGTCCATTCGCGAGCCTTGCCGATATCGGCATGCTCGGCCGCTTCCAGCTCCGCCATGAGCAGGCACACGCGCTGGCTGGGATCCTCCAGCAGCGGCTCCAGCACGAGGCGGGCCTGACGGAATTCCTGCGCATCGATGGCCGCGCGGGCGAGCGCGATGGCGCTTTCCCGCTGGGAGGGCGCCTTGTTGGCGAGGGTGCGGATGCGCTTCAGCCGGTCGAGGGCCGCATCGCCGGGGCGGAGGTAGGCCTCCACGTCGGCGAGTTCGGGATGCGGATTGGCGGCAAAGGCCGTCTCGACGATCTTCGCGGCCTTGCGCAGCTCCCCGGCAGCACCCAGCAGGCGGCCGGCGCAGGCGGCGGCGGGGACCAGCGTGGGCGCAAGGCGCACCGCCTCCACCGCCTTCTCGCGGGCGACCAGCGGATCGGTCTGTTCCAGCGCGATGGCCTCGGCGGCGAGCAGCACGGCGCGGCGGCGCTTGTACTGGGCCTTGTCGATGCCCTTCTGCGCCATCTGGCGCTCGAGCACCGCGCGGGCGCCGGCATAGTCGCCGGCGGCGCAGCGCGCCTCGATCACCGCATCGGCGGCCCAGCCGAGCGTCGGGGCGGCGGATGCCGCCTCCTCGGCGATGGCGTAGGCGGCGCCCTTGTCGCCGGCCTTGCGGGCTTCCATGTGGAGCCCGCGCAGGCCGAGAAGACGGGTGGAGGGATCGTCCACCATGGCGCGGAAGGCGGCGATGGCCACTTCCGGCTTGCCGTCCAGCTGGGCGGCCTGGGCAGTGAGGAGGTGGGTCAGCGGCTCGTGGGGCAGGAGCCGCGCGGCGTCGTGGCGCGCCTGCCGGACGGCGGCATTGTCGCCGATGCCCACCGCGAGCAGGCCGCGCGACACCGCCTGCCAGCCCTTCTCGCGCTTGCGACGGCGGGAGAAGGCGGCGATCAGCTTGGGCGAGCGGATGAGCAGCGATAGCAGCCGCCACAGCAGCAGCAGCACGCCGGAGACGACCGCGATGACGGCGAGGGCCACCGGCACGGTGGTCTCCACCCGCCAGCCCTCCCACACCACGGCGATCTCGCCCGGCCGGTCGGCGAGCCAGGAGACGCCGAAAGCGGCGGCGGCGAGGAGGATGAGGAGCAGGACGAGGCGGATCACGGCACCTTCCCCGAAATGGCGGCCAGCTGCTGCTGGAAGAGAGTTCCGGCGGCCTTGACCGCGGCGGCCCGTGCCTCGATGTCGCGGATCACGGCGAGGCGCTGCTGCACGCTGTCGGGCAGCTGCTTGAGCGTCTTCAGGGCCTCGTCGAGCTGGCCGGCGCGCACCTGGGTGACCGCGGTGCCGATGAGCCCTTCCGAATCCACCGAGCCGGGGCCGGTGGCCGGACGCACCTTCACGAGGCTTTCGGCCGAGGACATCAGCCGATCCACGAGCGAAGCGTTGGCATTCGCCGGAGCGGACGCGGCGGCGCCGAGGGCGGCGGCGCCTTCCTGCGCGAGGCGGGCGGCGAGCGCGGGGGCCGGCGCGAAGCCCTTCTCCGCGGCGGCGGCGAAGGCGTCGAGCTGGCCGGCATTGGCGCCGAGCGTGGCGCGGGCGGCGGCGAGTTCCGCGGCAAACGGCCGGCCGGAGACCACCGCGTCGCGGAAGGCGGCGACCACCACGAGGCTGGACGCCGTGCGGTTGAACTGGGTCGCGGCGGCGCTCGCCTCCTCGATCTGCTTCTTCAGCGCGTCGAAGCGCGGGCCGATGGCCTCGGCCTGCTTCTCCAGCCCCTGCACCTGCGGCCCGAGGGCCTGGGTCTGGGTGGCGAGGGCCTGCACCTGCGGGCCGAGCGACTGGGTGGCGCCGATGAGCGCCGCCACCTGCGGGGTGAGCGCCTCCAGCTTCGGAGCCAGCGCCTCGGCCTTGGCGCCGGCCTCGCGGGCGCCGGTGGTGGCGGCGGCAACGGCGGTGCGCAGCGCGCCCTCGCCGCCCTTCAGGGCGTCCACGTCGCGGCGCAGGGCGGCCAGCGCCTCGCGCGCCTGGTCGGTGGCGGTCTTGAGATCATCCACGCTTTTCACAAGCGCCGGGGGAATGGCGGGTGCCACAGGGGCGGCCGGAGTGGCGGACGGAGTGGCGGACGGGGACGGCGCGGCCTTCAGGCCGGCGAGGGCGTCCTGCACCGCCTTGAGGGAGGCTTCGTCGCGGTCGAGCCGCTCGGAGAGGGCGGCGATCGCCTTGGGATCGACCGCCGGCCGCGCTTCCAACGCGGCGATGCGCGACTGGAGCGGCGAGAGATCGACCTTGGGCGCGGCCACCGGAACCGGCGGATAGAGGATCGGCAAGGCGTACCAGAGCCCGCCCGCCGCCGCCCCGCCGCCGATGAGCCCGGCGATCAGCGCCGCGAACACGGTGCCGCCGCCGCCCTTGCGGGGGGTCTCCGGCGCGGGCTGGGACGGGGTGGGGGCGTCGCTCCTGGCTTCCGCCGCGGCTTCAGCCTCCTTGCGCACCTCGGTCTCGGCGACCTGCTCGGCGCTCTTCTCTGCCGCCGCGCTGGACGCTGCGCTCTTGGCGGGCGCGTCGCCTGCGGGCGCGCCGGTGCTCGGGACAGTGCTCGGGACAGTGCTCGGGCCGGTGCCAGTGCCTTTGGCCGGCTCGGCCGGCGCGGCGCCGGTCACGGGCTTCGGGACCGCCGGACCGGTCGGCTTGGACGCCGACGGGATTTCCTGCGCTTTCAGGTCGAGCGTGGGCGGGGTGCGGGGCGGTCGGGAGGAGAAGTTCTCCGCCTTCGGATCGTCGCTCGCCGGCGTGTTGGTGGCCATCGGCGTCGCTCGTGCCTCCCTATTGGGTTCGGACCCGTCTTCGGGACCGGGATAGACCGGCCGGAGCCGGGCCGCAACCGCGCCGCCCGCCCCCGTCCCTCACAGCCGCGTCACAGCAGCGCGAACAGCGCATCCTCATTGGGCGCGGCGGCGACCTCCACCGCCAGACCCTTACGGACAAACGGCTCGGCCACCTGCTCGGAGAGGCACAGTTCGCGCACACCGGTCAACGCGTCGTTAA
>JAYSCE010000424.1:0-4073 GCA_041915035.1 Xanthobacter sp. | reverse complement strand
CCGGAGGCGCGCGCTGCCGTTCGCGCGGCTTGCGCGGCGCTCGATCCCTCCATCCTCCTCACCACCACCGCCTTCGCGGCGGGGGATGCGGCCGAGCTGTTCCCGGAAGGAGGCCCGCCCGTGCTTCAGGCGGCGCCCGCCACCACGGCCCGGGAAGCGTGGGCGGGCAGCCCGCGCGGCTTCTCGGCGGCGGACCTCGCCATGCACGTGGTGCTGCCGGAGCTGGATGGGCGTGTGCTCGCGGGCGCCCTCTCCTTCAAGGATTTCGCGCCGCCCGACGCCGACCTCGCCTTCACCGCCGCAGTGAACCGGCCGGAGCCCGAGGCGGTGGCCCATGTGGCGGACCGCGCGGCGGCGCTGGAGCGCCTTGCCGCGACGCCCCGGGCCGAGCGGCGCCTTGCGCTGATTTTGCCGGATTATCCCGGCGCCGAAGGCCGTTCCGGCTATGCGGTGGGCCTCGACGTCCCCGAAAGCGCACGGCGGATGCTCGGAACGCTCGCGGCGGCCGGCTACGGCGCGGGCCCCGTGCCCGACGATGCAAAGGCGCTCCTCGCCGCGTTCCATCCCGAAGCGGCACTGACGCTGGACGCCTATCGCCGCCTCTTCGCCGCTTTGCCCGAAGCCGCAAAGGCCGCCGTCACCGCCGCCTGGGGCGCGCCGGAGGACGATGCGGATGTGCGCGACGGCGCCTTCCGCTTCCGCCTCGCCCGGTCCGGAAACATCACGCTGGCCTTCGCGCCGGATCGCGGCGCGAGCCTCGACCGGCGGGCCGATTATCACGATGCCAGCCTGCCGCCGCGCCATGGGCTGCTCGCCTTCGGCCTGTGGCTGCGGGCCGGGCTCGATGCCCATGCGGTGGTCCATCTCGGCGCCCATGGCACGCTGGAATGGCTGCCGGGCAAGGCGGTGGCGCTGACGCCCGCCTGCTTCCCGCAGGTGGTGATGGGGGCGCTGCCGGTGGTCTATCCCTTCATCGTCTCCAATCCCGGCGAGGCGGCGCAGGCGAAGCGGCGGCTTGCCGCTGTCACCGTCGGCCATTTGCCGCCGCCTCTCGCCGCCGCAGGCCTGAGCGAGGCTGAGCAGCGGCTGGAGCGGCTGGTGGATGAATATGCGCAGGCGGACGGCCTCGATCGCCGCCGCCGCGAACGCCTCGCCGGCCTCATCGTGGAGACCGCCGCCGAGACCGGCCTTGCCGCCACCGCCGGCGTCTCCGCCGCCACCGACCCCGACGAGGCGCTGCGCCGCATCGATGCCTGGCTGTGCAACCTGAAGGATCTCGCGGTGAAGGACGGCCTCCATATCTTCGGCGCCGTGCCGGACAACGAGGCCGACCCGCTGCGCACCGCCTCGGCCGAGGCCGAAACCCGCGCGCTGCTCACCGCCCTCGACGGCCGCTTCGTGCCCGCCGGCCCGGCCGGTGCCCCGGCGCGGGGGCGGCGGGATGTGCTGCCCACCGGGCGCAATCTCTTCACCGCCGATCCGCGCACGCTGCCCACGCCCACTGCCTGCGACCTCGCCCGCAAGGCGGCGGACGAGGCGCTGCGCTTGATATTGCAGGAACAAGGCGACTGGCCCCGCGCGCTGGTGCTGGATCTGTGGGGCAGCGCCAGCCTGCGGACGGGCGGCGAGGAGATCGCCCAGGGGCTCGCCTTCCTGGGCTGCCGGCCGGTGTGGGAGGCGGCCACCGGCCGCGTGACGGGGGTGGAGGTGCTGCCCCCCGCCGTGCTCGGCCGCCCGCGCATCGACGTGACCTTCCGCATCTCGGGCCTGTTCCGCGACATCTTCCCCGCCCAGATCGCGCTGCTCGATGCCGCCGTGCGCGCGGTGGCGGCGCGCGACGAGGAGGGGAGCGAAAACCCCCTCGCCGAGGCCCGTCGCAAGGGCGAGGACCTCGCCCGCCTGTTCGGCTCCGCCCCCGGGGCCTATGGCGCGGGCATCGAGGCACAATTGCAGCGCGGCGCCTTCGAGACGCGGGAGGAGCTGGGCGCCGCCTATCTTGCTGCCGCCTCCCACGCCTACGGCGGCGCGGACGGGGCAGCGCGCCCCGCGCCCGGTCTGTTCGCGGCGCGCCTCGCGGAGGCGGATGCGCTGGTGCATGGCGCCGACGATGCGGCCCGCGACCTGCTCGACGGCAGCGAGGATGCCGCCTTCATGGGCGGCTTCGCGGCCGCCGGCGCGGTGCTCGGGCGCTCGGCCCATCTGATGGTGCTCGACACCACCGACCCGGACCGTCCCCGCGCCCGGCCGCTGAAGGAGGCGCTGGCGCGGCTCGTCCACGGGCGCGTCTCGGCCCGCTTCATCGCCGGCCAGATGCGCCACGGCCCGCGCGGCGCTTCGGAGCTGGCGGAGACGGTGGACCGCCTCGTCGCCTTCGCCGAGACCACCGAGCAGGTGCCCTCCGCGCTCCTCGACAGCCTCCACGCGGCCTATCTGGGCGACCCGGCGGTGCGCGCCTTCCTGCTTGCGCAGAACCCCGATGCCGCCCGCGCCATCGCCCGCCGCTTCGCCGATGCCCGGCGGCGCGGCCTGTGGCATGCGCGGCGCAACGACCTCGACAGCGATCTCGACGCGCTCACCGCCGAAGCGGGCCGGGAGGCCGCGGAATGACGCCGATCCCCCCCACCCGCCGGGGCGCCTGCCCGGCATTCCTTGCGCCCATGGAGACCGGCGACGGCCTCATCCTGCGCCTCGTCCCCGCCGATGGCCTCCTCTCCCCGGCGCAACTGCGTGGTCTCGCCGCCGCCGCCCGCCGCTTCGGCAACGGGATGATGGAGGTGACGGCGCGCGGCAGCCTCCAGGTGCGCGGGCTGACGGGAGAGACGGTCGGCCCCCTGCAGGTGGCGGTGGTCGCCCTCGGCATCACGCCGCGCATCGGGCTGGCGGTGGATGTCTCGCCGCTGGGCGGACTCGACCCGTCAAAGATTGCGGACGGACATAAGCTCGCCGCGGAGATCATCGCCGGGGCACAGCCGCTGGCGGGGCAATTGGGGCCGAAGGTGTCGGTGGTGGTGGAGGGCGGCGGCGCCGTCAGCCTCGCCGGGCAGAAGGCCGATGTGCGGCTTGTCGCAAGCGAACCGGGGCACTGGGCGCTGACCATCGGCAATGGACCGGCCCGCGTTTTGCCCGAGGCGGACGCCGCGACCGAGGCGCTGGCCGCGCTTTCCGCCATCGCCGCCCTCGGCCGCGCCGCCCGCGCCACCGATCTCCCCGGCTGCGGCGGCCGGGCGCGCCTTGCCGAAGCCAAGGCGCCGCTGGGGCGCATTCCGCTCGCCGACGGCACGCTGGCCTGCGGCTTCGGCCTCCCGTTCGGGGCGGGTGATGCCGCCCAATTCGAGGCCCTCGCCGATGTGGCAGAAGCAACCGGCGCGCGGGACCTGCGCCCGGCACCCGAGCGCACGCTCCTCGCCACCGGGCTCTCGCCAGCCGGTGTCGATGCCTTCGCCGCGCGTATCGCCGCCCTCGGCTGCATCGCCGCTGCCGGCGATCCGCGCGCCGCCATCGCCGCCTGCGCCGGGGCGCCGGCCTGCGCCTCCGCGCATTTCCCGGCCCGCGCGCTGGGCCCGGTTCTGGCGGAGGCGTTCGCGCCGCTGCTGGACGGCACGGTGTCGCTCCACCTCTCCGCCTGTACCAAGGGCTGCGCCCACCCGGCGCCGGCGAGCCTCGCCTTCGTGGGCATGGACGGCGGCGTCGCGCTGGTGCATGACGGCCCGGCCTCCGGCGCGGCGCGCCCGGTGCGGCCGGTGGCGGACTTTCCCGCTGCCGTCGCCTCCCTCGCCGCAACGCTGGCGGCCCGGCGCGCGCCCGGCGGCACCACCCCCCCGCGCCCCGCCCCCCCCGACCCGGGGGGCCGGTGGGGTGGGGCGGCAACGAACAGAACTGACGACGTGACGAGCCGCGCAGAATGACCCTTCCCCTCGATTACGTGCGCGACGGCACGGCCATCTACGAACGCTCCTTCGCCATCATCCGGGCGGAAGCCGACCTCTCCCGCTTTGCGCCGGAGGAAGAAGATGTCGCTGTGCGCATGATCCACGCCTGCGGCCTCGTGGAGGCGGCTCGGGACTTCGTGTTCG
>JAYSCE010000423.1:0-4110 GCA_041915035.1 Xanthobacter sp. | reverse complement strand
GTCGTGCTCCGACGCCTTCTGCAGGGCCATGTCCTTCACCACCAGATGCACCTGCTGGTTCTCCTCGTGGTTGGTGTTCGAGAGGAACACCGAGGAGAGCTTGTCGAAGGTCAGCACGCCATCGGGGCGGGGATAGGTGATCTTCTTGCAGTCCTTCGCCGGCTTCAGGGAGGCGGCGTCGGTCTTGCCGTGCTTCAGCGTGCCGAACAGCGAGAAGCCGAACGTGTTGGTCCACATGTCCAGCGCGCCCAGCGGAATGCCGATGAAGGTGCCGAGCTTCGACCACAGCGGCTTCACATTGCGCACCTTCTTCAGGTCCGCACCGATGGCGGATGAGCGCCACGCCGCCTCGTAGCTGATGAGTTCGTCATGGCCGCGATCCTCGCCCAGCGCGCCGGCGAGGTGGTCGGCGGCCAGAATCCCGGAGAGCACCGCGTTGTGGCTGCCCTTGATGCGCGGCACGTTCACGAAGCCCGCCGCGCAGCCCACCAGCACGCCGCCGGGGAAGCTGAGCTTCGGCACGCTCTGGTAGCCGCCTTCCGAGAGGGCGCGCGCGCCATAGGCGATGCGCTTGCCGCCCTCGAAGGTGTCGCGGAAAAAGGGATGGGTCTTGAAGCGCTGGAACTCGTCGAAGGGCGAGAGCCAGGGGTTCTGGTAGTTGAGGTGGACCACGAAGCCCACCATCACCTGCTCGTCCTCCATATGGTAGATGAAGGCGCCACCGCCGGTCTTGCCGTCGAGCGGCCAGCCGAAGCCGTGCTGCACCAGGCCGGGCTTGTGCTTCTCCGGCTTCACCTTCCACAGCTCCTTCAGGCCGATGCCGAATTTCGGCACGTCGCGACCGGCGTCGAGGCCGTACTTGGCGATGAGCTGCTTGGTGAGATGGCCCCGCGCGCCCTCGGCGAACACGGTGTAGCGGCCGCGCAATTCCATGCCGCGGGTGAACTCGCCCTTGGGCAAGCCGTTCTTGTCGACGCCCATGTCGCCGGTGGCGATGCCGGTCACCGCGCCCTTGTCGTCAAAGAGGATCTCGTCGGCGGCAAAGCCGGGATAGATCTCCACCCCCAGCGCCTCGGCCCTGGTGGCGAGGAAGCGGCAGACATTGCCCAGCGAGCCGACGAAATTGCCGTGATTGTTCATCAGCGGCGGCATGGCGAAATTGGGCAGGCGGATGCCGCCGGCGGGGCCGAGCAGGTAGAAATGGTCATCGTTGACCTGGACGGAGAGCGGCGCGTCCGCCTCCTCGCGCCAGCCGGGCAGGAGCGCGTCGAGGCCGACCGGATCGATGACCGCGCCGGAAAGGATATGGGCGCCCACCTCGGAGCCCTTCTCCACCACCACCACCGAGATGTCGCTGCCGCGCTCGGCCGCCTGCTGCTTCAGGCGAATGGCGGTGGCAAGGCCGGCAGGCCCGGCGCCGACCACCACCACGTCATAATCCATGCCCTCGCGTTCAGGCAGTCCGTGCTCCGTACTCATGTCAATATCCCAGAGTGATCATCGTACGCCCCTCTGACTCTGTTCCCGTGGACCGCGGGGGCGCCTAAACCGGCCGCGCCCTTACACCCAAGGAGAACCTTCAACCTATCCCGACGAGGCCGCCGGCGAGGGTGACCCGCCGCTGGTGATAGGCGGTGTCGCCGAACATCAGCTCGATCATGGCGAGGCGGCGGAAGTGGTGGGCGCCGATATATTCCATGGTCATGCCGATGCCGCCGTGCAGCTGCACCGCCGTCTGGCCCACGAAGCGGGCAGCGCGGTTGATCTGCACCTTGGCGGCGGAGAGGGCGACGGCGCGCTCGGCCGCGTCCTCCGCCTCCACCATCATGGCGGCATAGAGCGCCATGGAGCGGGCCTGCTCCAGCGCGACGAACATGTCCACCGCCTGGTGCTGCAGCGCCTGGAACGAGCCGATGGCGACGCCGAACTGCTTGCGCGTCTTCAGGTATTCCACCGTCAGCTCGTGCAGCGCCTCCATCAGGCCCACCGTCTCGGCGCACACGGAGGCGATGGCACCTTCCGTCACGCGCTCGACGATGGCCAGCCCCTCGCCCTCCGGGCCCAGCATCGCGTCGGCGGGGATGAACACGTCGGAGAGGATCACGTCCGCCGCGCGCCCGCCGTCCTGGGTGGGATAGGCGATGAGGCTGACGCCGGCCGCATCCACAGGCACCAGAAACAGGGTGATGCCGGCCGCGTCGCGCCGGTCGCCGGCGGTGCGGGCGCTGACCACGAGGGTCGCGGCGGCATCGGCGTTCAGCACCACGCTCTTGCGGCCGTCGAGGCGGAAGCCGCCGTCCACGGCGCGGGCGGCGGTGGCGACGTCATTCAGGTCGTAGCGCGCCTGCACCTCGGAATGGGCGAAGGCGAGGCCGGCGGTGCCGTCCATCAGGCCGGGCAGCAGCGCGGCACGCTGGGCCGGGCTGCCGGCGAGGCGTACGGCGCTGCCGCCGAGGATGACGCTGGCGAGGTAGGGCTCGGGCGCCAGCGCGCGGCCGAGGGCCTCCATCACCACCAGCGTTTCCACCGGGCCGCCGCCGAAGCCGCCATCTTCTTCCGCGAACGGCAGGCCGAGCAGGCCCAGCTCCGCCAGCTCCACCCACCGCGCCTTCGGAAAGCCGAGCGGCTCGGCGCGGGCCGAGGCCAGCTGCTCGATGCCGGGATAGGTGTCGGCCGCCCAGCGCCGGACGGTATCCTTGAGGAGCGACTGCTCGTCGGTCAGGTCGAAATCCATGGAGCCCTCCTCACAGGCCGAGGATCGCCTTGGCGATCACATTGTGCTGGATCTCATTGGATCCGCCGTAGATGGACACCTTGCGGTGGTTGAAATAGACCGGCGCCGCCGCGTCCGCCCAGGCGAACAGGGCCTCGGCATCATTGTCGCCGGCGCCGTCGCGCAGGGCGGGCAGGGCCTGCGGGCCGGCCAGCTCCAGCAGCAGCTCGGTGGTGGCCTGCTGCAGCTCGGAGCCCTTGATCTTCAGGATGGAGGAGGCGGGATCGGGCTTGGTGGGATCGCGCGTCGCCTGCGCCGCCACCACGCGCATCTGGGTGATCTCCAGCGCCTTCAGCTCGATCTCCACGCTCGCGAGGCGGGAGCGGAAATCGATGTCGTCCCACATGGTGCCGGCGCCGGCCGGGGTGGTGCGGGCGAGGCGCTTGATGCGGGCGATGCGCTCCTTCGACATGCCGATGCGGGCGATGCCGGTGCGCTCGTTGGCGAGCAGGAACTTGGCATAGTCCCAGCCCTTGTTCTCCTCGCCAACCAGATTCTCCACCGGCACCTTCACGGCGTCGAGGAACACCTCGTTCACCTCGTGCCGGCCGTCGATGGTGATGATGGGCCGCACGGTGACGCCGGGGCTCTTCATGTCGATGAGGATGAAGGAGATGCCAGCCTGCTTCTTGGCGTTGGGGTCGGTGCGGGCGAGGCAGAACATCCAGTCGGCATACTGGCCGAGCGTGGTCCAGGTCTTCTGGCCGTCGATGATGTAATGGTCGCCCTCGCGCACCGCGCGGGTCTTCAGCGAGGCGAGGTCCGAGCCGGCCCCGGGCTCGGAGAAGCCTTGGCACCACCAGTCCTCCAGGCTCTTGATGCGCGGCAGGAAGCGGCGCTTCTGCTCCTCGCTGCCGAACGTGGCGATCACCGGGCCCACCATGAAGCAGTTGAACTGCAGCGGCAGCGGCACCGCCGCCTGCATCAGCTCTTCCATGAAGATGTAGCGCTGAACCGCGCTCCACGGCTGGCCGCCATGCTCCACCGGCCAGTGGGGCACGGCCCAGCCCTTGTCGTTCAGGATGCGCTGGGAGGTCACGTAGTCCTCGCGCGCCAGCTTGCGGCCCTCCGACACCTTGGTGCGGATCTCGGCCGGGATGGCGGTGCGGAAGAAGGTGCGGACCTCCTCGCGGAAGGCGATTTCTTCGGGGGTGAAGCGCAGGTCCATGGATCAGGCCTCCGGATTGATTTCGATGAGGCCCGCGGCACCCATGCCGCCGGCGATGCACATCGTGACGACCGCATAGCGCACGCCGCGCCGGCGCCCCTCCAGCACCGCGTGGCCGACGAGGCGCGCCCCGCTCATGCCGAACGGATGGCCCACCGAGATGGCGCCG
>JAYSCE010000422.1:2436-4117 GCA_041915035.1 Xanthobacter sp. | reverse complement strand
ATCCGCTCCCGCATGGAGATCGAGGAGCGGCTCTACGGCTGGCAGGAGGAGGTGGAGAGCAACGCCGTGGAGGTGCACATCCACAATCTTCGGGCCAAGGTCGGCCGCGAGACCATCGAGACCGTGCGTGGCCTCGGCTATCGCGTCAGGGGGCCGGCATGAGCTCGCTCAAGAGCAGGCTGGTCCTGATCCTGCTGGCTGCGACCGGCGTCATCTGGCTGTGCGCCACCGGCTGGATCTACGCCTCCAGCCGCAGCGAGCTGGAGCACGTGCTGGACACCCGCCTGCAAGAGGCGGCGCGCATGGTCCATTCGCTGGTCGCCGGCGGCAATATCGCCGCCGCGGAGGCCGTGGCGCAGGCGGCGGCTCCGCCGGAGGCCGGCTACGAGCGCCAGCTCTCGTGCCAGATCTGGTCGCTGGACGGGCGCCTCGTGGCGAAATCCGGCGGCGCGCCCGAGGAGGCGCTGGCGGGGCCCGCGGAAGGCTTCTCCGAACGCTCGGTGAACGGCGAGCCGTGGCGGGTCTACACCATCCTCGATCCGGACAAGGGCGTGCGGGTGATGGTGGGCGATCGCATCGGCCTGCGCGACCGGCTGGTGCGCGATCTGGTGGGGGGGCTGCTGGCGCCGGTGATCCTCATCGTGCCGCTGCTCGGGCTGCTCATCTGGATCAGCGTCGGCCGCGGGCTCGCCCCGCTCCATGCCGTGGCCGGCGACATCGCTGCCCGCGACGGCGAGGACATGCGCCCGGTGACGCCCGCTGCCGCGCCCGCCGAGATCCGCCCGCTGCTGGAGGCCATCAACGGCCTGTTCGCCAAGGTGGAGGCTGCGCGACGGCAGGAGCGGGACGTGACCGCCTTCGCCGCGCACGAATTGCGTACGCCCCTCGCCGGCCTGAAGACGCAGGCCCAGATCGCGCTGGCGGCGCACGACGTGCCGACGCGCGAGGGTGCGCTGCGGCAGATCCTCGTCTCGGTGGACCGCACCACCCGCCTCGTGCGGCAGCTGCTGGCGCTGGCCAAGCTCGAAGGTACACCGTCCCCGCCGCTGGAAGCCTCCGGCGAGACGGAGGCGGGGGCGTTGCTGCGCGACATCGTGCGCCAGACGGCGAAGCCCGGGACGGCGCATGTGGTGGTGGATGATGCCCTCGATGCGGTGATGCTGAAGGGCGACCACGAGGCGCTGCACCTCATGCTGCGGAACCTCCACGAGAACGCCGTCGAGCACACCGTCGAGCACATGGCCGGCGGCGGCACCATCGCCTGGCGCTCCTGCGCCGACGGGCTGTGCGTAGAGGATGAGGGGCCGGGCATCCCCGAGGACGAGCTGCCGCTGGTGACGCGCCGCTTCTACCGGGGCCGCAGCCGGAGCGGGGCGGGAAGCGGCCTCGGGCTCACCATCGCCACCATGGCGGCCGCCCGCGCCGGCGCTCGGCTCACGCTGGAGAACCGCTCGGATCGACAAGGGTTAAAAGTCGCGGTCATTTGGCCCCGGTCTTAACAGTCTGGCACGACGAACTTTTTCACGACGGCGCCTAACCTCGTGACCTCGGTCCTGGGTCAGTGGTCCCGGATGATTTCGGGTCCCAAAAAATCGCGGGTCCGGACGCTTTCGGGCCTATCACGAGGGCGAGGCACCTGCGCCTCACTCCGCCGCCATTTTTGCCCCCACCCCTTCGCCCT
>JAYSCE010000422.1:0-2426 GCA_041915035.1 Xanthobacter sp. | reverse complement strand
GACTGTGGTTCCACCGCCGGCGAAGCTGGCGCTTCGTTCCGACGAAGCCTACGGAACCAAAAGCAGCGATCCCGTGGTTTCGCCTCGCTCGAGCATGACGTGGGCATCGGCGACGCGGACGAGCGGCACCTCAGCGCCGATCGTCACAGGCAGGCCCGCCACGAGCGCGCCGAACAATTCTTCCGTCGCCGACTTGTAGGCGGGCAGATTGGCCGCATATGCGAACACGCTCGGCCGGCTGAGGGCCAGAGAGCGGCGGGGGCCAAGCTCCGTCAGAGGGAGATGCGGCAGCGAGCCGGAAGCCTGACCGATGCTCGCCACCATTCCGAACGGGTGCACGGTATCCAGCGTGCGAACGAGCGTCTCGCCCCCGATGCCATCAATCGCAAAGTCCACGCCGCATCCATCGGTCAGACGGCGAACCTCGGCGACGAAATCTTGCTCTCTGTAGAGGATCACATGGTCGGCGCCCTGAGCGAGGGCCAGTTCCGCCTTGGCGGGCGAACCGGCGGTGCCGATCACGCGCGCGCCAAGCCGCTTTGCCCGTGCGGTCACCAGCAGCCCCAGCCCGCCAGCAGCGGCGTGGAGAAGGATGGTTGTGCCAGCTCCCACCGGAAACACGCGCCGCAATAGCATGTGTGCGGTGACGCCGCGCAGCATGGCCGCTGCGGCGATACGGTCTGCGATCCCATCCGGAATGCGGACGAGCCGGCTCGCTGGAATGTTGCGGGCCTGCGCATATCCCCCCAATGGCAAGCCGGCATAAGCCACGCGCTCGCCTGCAACCACATCATGCACATCCGGGCCGACTTCCTCGACCACGCCTGCGCCTTCGACCCCAAGCACGGCCGGCATTTCGCCGACCGGATAGAGGCCGGCGCGCTGGTAGATGTCCACGAAATTCACGCCCATCGCGGTATGGCGAATGCGGACCTCTCCCGGCCCCGGAGCGGCGAGGGTGCGATTTGCGGCTCGAAAGCATTCGACGCCGCCGGGTGCGGTCAACTCCATGGCGAAGGTGGTGGTCATCGCGGATCCCCTGTGAGGTGGCCGGACCCTAGCCCCGATGGCTCTGAGCAAATATTCCTGATAAATGCGCACGCTCTGGGGATTTTTGCGCAGACCCGGCAATGCTGAACTGGGATGACCTCCGCTTCTTCGTCGAGTTGGCGCGGTCCGGCAGCTTATCCAAGGCCGCGCGACAGCTCGATGCCGACCATTCCACCGTCGCCCGGCGCATCGCGGCCCTGGAAGAAGCGCTCGCCCTGAAGCTCTTCGACCGGCTGCCGCGAGGATATGCACTCACCGAGGACGGTGAGCGGCTGCTGGATCGCGCAAGCCTCGTCGAGGAGGCGGTGCACGAGGTGCAGCGCTTCGCATCCGGTGCCGCGCCGGGGATCGTCGGGCGGGTCCGGATCAGTGCGCCGCCAGCGCTTGCGAGCCTCTGGCTGGTGCCGCGCCTCGCGCCGCTGCTCGCTCGCCATCCCGACCTCAAAGTCGATGTTTCCGGCACCCCTGCCGCCGCGCGCCTGTCTCGGAACGAGGCGGACCTTGCACTTCGCCTGTCGCGACCGCAGGAGAAGGGACTGGTCGCCCGACGCCTGGGCAGCCTCGTCTACGGGCTCTATGGAGCACGGGCCTATGTGGAGGCCACGCCAGAGCCCCGCCGCGTCTATCTGGGCTATGACGAGGAACTGGCTCGCTCCCCGCAGCAGCTCTGGCTCGAAACGGTAGCGCAAGAGCGCCCCATCGTGTTTCAGAGCAACGATCTCTCCAGCCTCATCTCGGCGGTGCGCGCGGGGATGGGCCTCGCCGCTCTCCCCCACGTGCTGGCAAGGCAGCACGATCTCACTTGCGTGATGGAGGGCGAGGTCTCGCGGGAGCTCTGGCTCGTGGTTCACCCCGACCTGCGGCGTGCAGCCCGCGTGCGGGCGGTCATGAACCATGTCGTCGAGGTGTGCCGCGAGCTGAACCACCGCTGAGGAGGCGGCGCGAACTTTTTCGGGCCGATGTTTGAGCCAGAGAAAGTGGTGGCCAGAAGCGACCGACAGATGATCGAAATATGTGGGTGGCAGTCCACTCCATTCGATATTTTTGGGTCCTCCGCGCGAGCGGGTAGCGAAAGGGAGCTAAACATCGTCGGCCTCGATGTGGGCGAGCTGCCGCTCGATGGCATCCGCATGCCAGAAGCCGCTCTCGTTCAGCAGCATGGACGCGGTGGCGCGGAAGCCATGTGCAGAGACCTCGTCCTTCGCGTAGTCCAGGCGCCGAAGAGCGGCATTTAGGGTGTTCCCGCTGATCGGGCGAAGTACGGTCCGGACAGAATGAAACGGCAGTTTCCCCCGACCGGTGATCGCATGCAGCTCGCGCAGGATTTCGACTGCCTACCGAGGAAGTGGGCTGCGATGGGGCCGGCGCATCTTCAT
>JAYSCE010000421.1:0-4120 GCA_041915035.1 Xanthobacter sp. | reverse complement strand
GATCTCGGCGACACAACAAAAAGGCCGGCTCCGCGAGGAGCCGGCCTTTTTGCGTGACGGGCCGCGCCCTCAGTGGGCGCGGGAGAGGCAGAAGTCCACAGCCTCCATCAGCGCCGCCTTGGCCGGGCCAGCGGGGAAAAGGGCTAGGGCATCCTTGGCGATGGCGCCATAGTGTCGGGCGCGCTCGACTGTATCGGAAATGGCCCGGTGCTTGGTCATCAGCCCGATGGCCTGATCGAGGTCGGCGTCGCTCGCCTCGCTGTTCTCCAGGCACCGCTGCCAGAAGGCGCGTTCCTTCTCGTCGCCACGGCGGAAGGCGAGCAGCACCGGCAGGGTGATCTTCCCCTCGCGGAAATCGTCGCCGACGTTCTTGCCGAGCTTGGCCTGCGAGCCGCCGTAGTCGAGGGCGTCATCCACCAACTGGAAGGCGATGCCGAGATTCATGCCATAGGAGCGGCAGGCCGCCTGCTCGGCCTTCGGTCGCTGGGCGAGAACGGCACCCACCTCGCAGGCGGCGGCGAACAGTTCGGCGGTCTTGCCGCGGATGACGGCGAGATAGTCGTCCTCGGAGGTGGCGGTGTTCTTAGCGGCGGCGAGCTGCATCACCTCGCCCTCGGCGATGACGCAGGCGGCCGTGGACAGGATGTCGAGGCAGGTCATGGAGCCCACCTCCACCATCATCTTGAACGCCTGGCCGAGCAGGAAATCGCCCACCAGCACGCTCGCCTCGTTGCCCCAGAGCTTGCGCGCGGCGAGCTTGCCGCGACGCATGTCGCTCTCGTCCACCACATCGTCGTGGAGGAGGGTGGCGGTGTGCATGAACTCCACGGAGGCGGCGAGCTTCACATGGCCCTCGCCCCGATAACCGGCGAGCGCGGCGCAGGCGAGCGTCAGCATGGGCCGCAAGCGCTTGCCGCCAGAGGAGATGAGGTGGTTCGCCACCTCGGGAATCATGGCCACGTCGGAGCCGGTCCGCGCCAGGATGACGGCGTTGACCCGCTCCATGTCCGTCTTCACCAAGGCGACCAGCGCCTCGAGCGACGGCTCGTTGGGCTCGAACGGAAGGACGACGGCCAAGAAACGCTCCCGCTTGTCAATCTTTGGGGCGCACCATAGGGATGCGGACGGGTCCCGTGCAAGCTTTGGCCGCCGGCCTTCAGGCGCGCCGGGCGCGCACGTCGCCGCAATCGGAGATCTTTACGATGCAGGAGATGGTGCGGACCAACGATCTTGTGCTCCTCGGCGCCATCGAGGCGCTGCTGACATCGGCCGATGTCGGTCACATGGTCGCGGATGCCCATATGAGCGTCCTGGAAGGCTCCATCGGGGTTTTTCCGCGCCGCCTGCTGGTTGTGGACGAGGATGTGCCGCGCGCCCGCCGCTTGCTGGTGGAGGCGGGATTCGGCGCGGCCCTGCGCGATGCCGACTGAAGCCTCCGCCCTTTCCACCGACAGTGTGCTCGGCGGAAAGTTGACGCTACGGCAGATAGTTTCCGGCCACCGAGTCGGCCACGACGCCCTGCTGCTGGCCGCTTTCGCGCCGGCTGACCGGGGTGTCGCCGTGGACCTGGGGACGGGGGTGGGCAGTGCCGGCCTCGCCTTCCTCGCCCGTGTGCCGGATGCGCGCGCGACGCTGGTTGAGATCGATCCGGCCCTCGCTGCGCTGGCAGCGGAAAATGTGGCCCTCAACAGCTTTGACACGCGGGCGCAGGTGGTAACGGCGGATGTGGCCGCCCTCGGCCGGCCCTCCGGCCCGCCATGGCCGGAGAAAGGCGCCGCCGACCTTGTGCTGGCCAATCCACCGTTCAACGCCGATGCCCGCCACCGCACGTCTCCCGATGCGGCCCGCGCCCGCGCCCACATGGCGGATGCCGACCTGCTCTCGGAATGGGTGCGCGCCGCCGACCGCTGCCTCGGTGCGCGGGGTGTGCTCTGTCTCATCCATCGGCCGGAGGCGCTGGCGGAGATTCTCGCCGCGCTGTCGCGGGGCTTCGGTGCGGTGGAGATCCTGCCCGTCCATCCGCGTCCCGACCGGCCGGCGGTACGGCTGCTCATACGGGCGGTGAAGGGGCGGCGCACGCCCCCCGCGCTCCTGCCCGGCCTCGTGCTCGCCGGGGCGGACGGCGCACCTACGCCGGAGGCCGAGGCTGTGCTGCGTGATGGTGCCGCGCTGGGCTGAAGTGCGATCAGGGGGAGGTCTTTGCGCGGAGTGGCGCCTTGAGCACGCCATTTGGAGCCCCTACATCTCGGGCATGGCCGAATTCCTCTCCTCCCTGTCGCGCCGCGCTCGCGGTCTCCTTCCCAGAAAATGGCGCTCGGATGCGCCTGTGGTGCCGGTGGTGCGGCTTTCCGGCCCTATCGGCATGACCTCGCCCTTCTCGCGCAGCATGTCGCTCGCCAGCACGGCGCAGGCGCTGGAGAAGGCCTTCGGCATGAAGGACGCGCCCGCGGTGGCGCTGCTCATCAATTCTCCGGGCGGCTCCCCGGTGCAGTCCCACCTCATCTTCCGGCGCATCCGCGCGCTGGCGGAGGAGAAGGAGAAGCACGTCTTCGCCTTCATTGAGGATGCGGCGGCTTCGGGCGGCTACATGATCGCCTGCGCGGCGGATGAGATTTTCGCCGATCCCTGCTCGATCGTCGGCTCCATCGGTGTGGTGACGGCCGGCTTCGGCTTCGACCGTGCCATCGAGAAGCTGGGCATCGAGCGGCGCGTCTACACCGCAGGCGCGCGCAAGGTGACGCTTGACCCCTTCCGCCCCACCCAGCCGGAGGACGTGGAGCGGCTCGACCAATTGCTCAAGGAACTGCACACGGTGTTCGCCGACCTCGTGAAGTTACGTCGGGGCGATGCGCTGATGGGCGATGACGAAACGCTGTTCTCCGGCGAGTTCTGGCTGGGGACGCAGGCCGTGGGCCTCGGCCTCGTGGATGGCCTCGGCGACGTGCGCGGCATCCTGAAAGCCCGATACGGAACGGATGTGACCCTGAAGCTGGTGCAAGGCTCCTCCGGCTTCCTGCCGAAGCGCCCCACGGGCTTTGCCGGCGCCCTCGCCCGCGAGGCCGCACTGGGCGCCGCCGCGGCGGTGGAGGAACGCGCCCTGTGGAGCCGGCTGGGGATGTAGGCGCGCGCGGGGCCGCATCGAACCGCTGCGTGGCCTTGCGCTGTGCCGCGCATGGGCCCGCGAGCCACCCGTTGCTTGCCCCGATACCGGCGCGCCCGGCTCTTTGCTGATTGATAAGGCAGAACCGAGGCTTGCCGGTTTCTTGCCCTTTCGCCTTGTCCGGGGCGAGGCTACACCCGAGGGATGACCGAGCCCGCCGATACCCTCCGCATCGCCATAGCCCAGCTCAACCCCACCGTCGGCGATGTCTCCGGCAACCTCGCCATTGCCCGCCGGACACGGACGATGGCGGGCGAGGCGGGGGCCGACCTCGTGGTGTTCCCGGAACTCTTCATCTCGGGCTATCCGGTCGAGGATCTGGTGCTGAAGCCGGCGTTCCTTGCCGCCTGCCAGGAGGCGGTGGAGGCGCTGGCTGCAGAAACTGCCATCGGCGCCGCCGTGCTCATCGGCGCGCCGTGGGTGGAGGAGGGGCAGCTTTTCAATTCCGTGCTGCTGCTGGAGGCGGGGAAGATATCGGCCGTGCGGCACAAGGTCGATCTGCCGAATTACGGTGTGTTCGACGAGAAGCGCGTGTTCGTCGCCGGGCCTCTGCCGGGGCCGATCCCGTTCAAGGGCGTGCGACTCGGCGTTCCCATCTGCGAGGACATCTGGGGCCCGGACGTGGTGGAATGCCTCGCCGAGACGGGCGCTGAAATCCTCATCGTGCCAAACGGTTCGCCCTATCGCCGCTCGGTCTACGCGGAGCGCGAGAACACGGTCGTCGCGCGCGTGGTGGAAAGCCACCTGCCGCTGCTCTACGTGAACCAGGCGGGCGGGCAGGACGAACTGGTGTTCGATGGCGCCTCCTTCGTCCTCAATTCCGATCGCTTCCCCGCCCTGCAGTTTCCGAGCTTCGTCGAGCGCGTCCGTCTCTCCAGATGGAGACGCTTCGAGGACGGCTGGCGCTGTGTCGGGGGCAATCTGGTGGAGCCGCTCCAGGGCGACGCGGCGGACTATGCC
>JAYSCE010000420.1:0-4123 GCA_041915035.1 Xanthobacter sp. | reverse complement strand
GGCCAGCACATAGAGGGCATAGGCGAGGCCTTCGCTGGCGGAGCGCATGTCGGCGCCCGCGAGGTTCACCGTGTTCCGCAGCCGGTCGAGGGCCAGGGAGAAGGCCTGATCGGGGACCGCGAAGCCCTTCTCCTTCGCCCGGGTGAGGAAATCCACCACATAGGCGTCGAGCCACGTGTCGCTGCCGCCCGCGGCCCACAGGCCGAACGAACCGTCCGAGCCCTGCCGCGAGAACACG
The DNA here is from genome assembly GCA_041915035.1 of Xanthobacter sp. Classification (GTDB taxonomy): domain Bacteria; phylum Pseudomonadota; class Alphaproteobacteria; order Rhizobiales; family Xanthobacteraceae; genus Xanthobacter. The sequence goes on along the minus strand of JAYSCE010000420.1, from coordinate 3,885 downwards.
CGGACAATGGCGTCGCGGATGCGCTGGTCGGCCTCCGGGTCTGCCGCCCGGCCCACGAGGACGGAGAGGTCGTTGTAGGAGAGCAGCGGCAGGGCGCGGCTCGTCACCTGCTCGGTGCAGCCATAGGGGTAGCGGTCCAGCGCCGCCAGCAGCGCCGGCACGTCGATGGCGCTGGAGGGCGACACGCTCACCGCCACGCTGCCGGTGCCCGGCAGGAGATCGGCGAGGAGATCGCGCGACACGCTGATGCTCTCGCCGGGGGCGAGGTTGCGCACCGTGCGCCGCTCGATGTCCGGATAGGCCGGGCGCACCTGCATCTGGAACGAGCGGGTGATGTCGATGCCCTGCCCCGTCAGCCGCGCCGTGAGGGTGGCTGGGCCGACGCCCCGGCCCTCCAGCGCCAGCCGCACGGACTGGCGCTGCTTCTGCGCCAGGGTGAGGGCCGGCACCGCGCCCGTGACGGCCGCGGCGCCGGTGGCGGTCACCTCCAGGCGATACTCGCCCGCCGGGCCTTCCACGTTTGTCAGGTCCAGGTTGAAGCTGGAGCGGTCGCCGGAGGCGAGGAAGCGCGGAAGCGTGGCGAGCATCACCACCTTGTCGCGCACCACCACGTCGGCCGAAGCATGGCCGAGGCGGTTCTGGCTCCAGGCGATGGCCATCACCCGCAGCGTGCCGTCGAAGGCGGGCACCGGGAAGGAGACGGTGGCGGTGCCGTCCGCCCCCACCTCCACGAGGCCGGAGAACAGCGCCACGGGCGGCCCCTGCGGCGGGCTGGCCATCATCGCCGTCTCGTTGCCGTCGCCGCCGGAGCGGAGCCGGCCGGCGGCGCCCTGCATGCCGTCGATGAGCGCGCCGTAGAAATCGCGGATGTCGGCGGCGAGCCGGCGCTGGCCGAAGACGACGTTGTCCGGCGCGGGCGGCTTGTAGCCGGTGAGGTTGAGGATGCCTACATCCACCGCCGCCACCGTCACGTAGGCCTTCTCGCCGGCCGGCAGGTTCGAAACCTTCACCGGGATGGCGAGCGTGGTGTTGGGGCGTATGTCGGCGGGCGGAGACAGCTCCACCTTCAGCGTGCGCGCCTCCTTGTCCACCGAGAACCAGGAGAGGCCCATGGCGCGGCCGGGCATGCGGCTCGCCTGCACGTCCAGCGGGCGGTGGAGGAAGGCGACCACATAGGCCCCCGGCCCCCAATTCCGGTCCACCTTGAAGCTGACCTTGGCAGCGCCCGGCTGCACCTGCAGCACCTGCTGGGCGCGCACGCCGTCATTCACCACCATCACCGTGGCGGTGCCGGCCGTGCGGGCGGTCACGGTCGCTTCCAGCGTGTCGCCAGCGGCGTAGGCGGGCTTGTCGAGGGTGAGTTCCAGACGGTCCGGCGTGTCCGCATTGCCATCGCCGCCGAAGCCGGCCTCGAAGGTGAGGGAGGTGAGCGGCAGGCCGTCGCCGGTGAGGTCGAGGCGGTAGCGGCCGTACTGGGTGGGCACGGAGAGCCGGGCCGGGCCCTCGGCGGTGGTGGCGATGGTGCCCTCGCCGACGCGGGTCACGGTCTTCACCGGCTCATAGTCCCACGAGCCGCTCACGCGGTACCACTGGTAGCGCGTCTCGAGGCGCGAGAGCTTCCATGTGAGGCCGGGCGAGGCGAGCAGCTTGTCGTCCACGCCCGCCACCACCACGTCGAAATTCGCGGTCTCGCCCTCCCGCACGCGGTCGGCGAAGAGCGGCTTCACGCCGATCTGGCTGCCGGCCGGGGCGAGCGGCAGCACGATGGTGCGCTGGACGGCGCGGCCGCCGGCCTCCACGAGGCGCACAAACGCCTCCATCTCCAGCGGCCGGGCGGTCTTGGGCAGTTCGCCCGCCAGCAGGCGGATCGTGGCGCGGCCGCGCGCGTCGGTGACGGGGGCATCCGCCGTGGGCTGGCGCTCGGCCAGCACCTCGTCCTGTGCATTGCCGAAGGCGTAGCCGGCGAAGCCCGGACGGTTGGCGGCGGCGCGCAATTCCGTCTCCGCCTCCACGTCGAGGCCCGAGGCAGGGGCGCCGAACAGGAAGCGGCCATCCACCAGCACCTCCACCGGCCGGCCTCGCGGAAGGCGCGGTTCCCGCGCCGAGAGATCAAATTCCACCCGGTCGGGGACGTAATCCTCCACCAGGAACGTCACCTCGCCGATGGCCGGGGCCTTCAGATCAGTAAGCGCCTTGGCCCGCCACGTGCCGGTCATGGCGCCCTTGAGGATGGGCAGATCGAGCGTGCGCCCGCCCGCGCCCTGGTCCTGCACCACCACGCGCCGGTCGGCGACGCCATCGGGGCGCACCAGTTGCACGGTGAGCGGCACGTTGGGCGCCGCATTGCCCGCCGCGTCGCGCAGCAACACGGTGAGATGCACCGTCTCGCCGGAGCGGTAGACGCCGCGCTCGGTGGCGAGGAAGGCGTCCAGCGCTCCCGGCGCCTCGCGGCCGGAGACGCCCCGGTCGGTGAGGTCGAAGGCGTTCTCCTTCATGGAGAGGAAGGCGTAGTCGCCATTGGCGGCGCGCGCCGTCACCACCTCCGGCCCCATGCCGGCGGGGCCGCGCGAGAGGCCGGCATCGAAGCGGGCATAGCCGCTGGCGTCGGTCTTCGCCGTGCCCAGCACCTCGTTGGAGCGGGCCACCAGCGTCACGTCCGCCCCGGCCACCGGCTCGGCGCTGCCCAGCGAACGCACCAGCACATGCACGCCGTCCGGCCCCGCCAGCGCGGTCATGCCGAGGTCGGAGACGATGAACCATTGGGTGGCGAGGCTGCCGTAATCGTCCTCGCCCGAGGTCTCGCGCGGCTCGGCCGTCATGGCGTAGACGCCGGCTTCCAGCTTGCCCACCGCCTCGTTGACGGGGATGGCGGTGACCACGTCGGCATTCAGCGCGCCGTCCACCTCCAGCGTGCCGGAGAACACCTCGATGGCCGCACCCTCGGCGAGACGTTCGCGCACATAGCCGTCGAGCCCCTGGCGGAACTCGCCCTGGATGGCGGTGGGCACGAGGCCCCGATCGCCGATGCGCAGCACCTTGATCTTCAGTTCCCGCGTGTTCACCGAGGTGACGGGGATGCCCTTCTGCCCGGTGCGCGGCAGCACATAGTTGCGGCCGGAGAAATGGGCCGAGGGCTGGCGGTCGCGGACATAGATGGAGAGTTCGGTCGCCTTCTTCAGCTTCTCGCCATTGGCGGAAGGCACGCCCGGCCGCACGGCAAGGGTGTAGCGGGAACCGTGCTTGAGGCCTTCGACGCAGATCTGCCGCGCCTCGCCGGTGATGGCGGGCTTGTCCATGCCGCCCACCTGCACGAAGGCGGCGAAGTCGGTGCCCGGCGCGATGTCCTCGGAGAATTGCACGCAGGCGCGGGGCGTCACCGCGTCGGACTCGACGGAATAATCCACCAGCCGGAAGCCGTGCTCCTCCTTCAGCTTGTCGTAGAAGCTGCGGTCGGCGGGGGTGTCGCGCAGGTCGAGGGCCAGCTTCATGGTGTCGATGGCCGGCTGCCACAGGCGCCGGTCGGCATAGACATGGCCGATGAAGGAGAGCGCCTCCCCCTCCTCCGCCCGCGTAGTGGCGCGGCGGTAGGCGATGAAGGCGGCGGCCAGCGCATTGTCGATGAAGGTGGAGGCGTCCTCATCGTCGGTGGGCTTGATGGCGGCGAGGGAGCGGGCGAGGCGCATCCACACGCCGGAATCCTGCGCCTGCACCAGCGCGAGGCCGGCATAAAGCTCGGCGGCGGCACGGGCATCGTTGCGCTGGAAGGCCTGCGCGGCGTCACGGCGGGCCTTGTCGAGGGGGCCGGTGGGGGCGGTGGCCTCGCGGCGCAGCAGGCGCTCGTAGCGCCGGGCGCCTGCGACGAGATCCTGCCGCTGGAACGTCTTC
>JAYSCE010000419.1:0-4124 GCA_041915035.1 Xanthobacter sp. | reverse complement strand
TGGTGGTCGGCGAAGGGGTGGCGGGCGACCACGTCGAGACCTTCCCCCTCCAGCGTGGCGAAGAACTTCTCCGGCCGGCCGATGCCGGCGAAGGCGACGAGCGGCAGTCCCCTCAGCGCCGCGATGGCCGAGGGCTCCGGCGCAAGATATCCCCGCAGCAGGGCGAGCCCGGCCGCGCGCGCCGCACCGGCCACCCCGGCGCCCGGCGCGCCCTCGCCGATGACCAGCACCGCGTCGGCCTTCTCAAGCTGCGGCGCCAGCGGCGCGCGCAGGGGGCCGGAGGGGGTGACGCACCCGTTGCCGACGCCGACCCCGGCGTCGATCACCAGCAGGCTGCAATCCTTGTGCAGCGAGGGGTTCTGGAACCCGTCGTCCATCACCACATGGCTCGCGCCCGCCTTCACCGCCAGCTGCGCGCCGCCCAGCCTGTCGCCACCCGCGACGATGGTTGGGGCATGGCGGGCGAGCAGGAGGGCTTCATCGCCCACGTCCGCCGCAGTGTGGGTAGCAAGATCCACGCGAAGGGGCGCCTTCGCCTTGCCGCCGTGGCCGCGCAGCAGCGCGAACGGCTGCGCGCCGCGCGCCTTGAGCCGTTCGATGAGGGCGATGGCGGTGGGGGTCTTGCCGGCGCCGCCGACCGTGGGATTGCCGATGCAGATCACCGGCACGTCCACCGTGCCGCCGGCCTGCCCGAGCCGGCGCAGCGCCACGCCGCCGATGACCGCCGCCACCGGGGAGAGGAGGGCGGCGGCAAGGCTGGGCCGGTCGCGCCACCAGAAGGCGGGCGCGCGCCACATCAGCGGGCCTGCAGGCGGATGTGGACCAGATAGGGCTCGATGGCCGTGAGCGTGCGGTCGAGTGCGCCGCCCAGCGAGGTCACGGCCGCATGGACCGCATCCGCCATCTCGCCGTGCAGTTGCGGGTCCTTGATGAGGGCATAGGCAGCGCGGGCGATGCCCAGCGCGTCGGTGACTTCCGCCGCGCCCTCGTCGGCGTCCAGCCGCTCGTAGATGTTGGCGAAGTTCCATACATGGGGGCCGTGCAGCACCACCGCGCCGAGCTTCGCCGGCTCGATGGGGTTCTGCCCGCCGTGCTCTACCAGGGAGCCGCCCATGAACACCACCGGCGCCATGCGATAGAATAGGCCCAGTTCGCCGATGGTGTCGGCGATATAGATGTCGGTTTCCCGGTCCGGCAGTTCGCCGAGGCTGCGCTGGCGGGTGCCGAGGTCAGCCGCCTGGGCGAGGGCCGCCACATCCAGCCCGCGTTCGGGATGGCGGGGGGCAATGACGGTCACGAGGTCCGGGATCTTGGAGGTGAGGATCTCGTGCGCCTCCAGCATCAGCGCCTCTTCGCCCTCATGGGTGGAGGCGGCGAGCAGGATGGGCCGTTTGCCGAGCGCCTTGTCGAGCCGCTGGAGTTCCGTTGGATCGGCGGAGGGAGGCGGCACGTCGAATTTAAGGTTGCCGCAGACTTCTACCCGCGGCGTGCCCAGCGCCTGGAAGCGCGCGCCGTCCTCCTCGCTCTGGGCGAGGCACAGGTCGACGCGGGAGAGCAGCGCCCGCGCGCTCTTGGGCAACTTCTTCCAGCGGTTGGCGGAGCGCTCGGAGAGGCGGCCGTTGACCAGCACGATGGGCGTGCCGCGGCGCCCCAGCTCCGCCAGGAGGTTGGGCCACAGTTCGGATTCGGCGAGCAGCACGAGGTCGGGCGACCAGTGGTCGAGGAAGCGCGCGACGAAGGCGCGGGCATCCAGCGGCACGAACTGGTGGATGACGCCGGGCGGCGCCCGTCGCTCGGCGACACGGCTGGAGGTGAGCGTGCCCGAGGTGAGCAGCACGCGGAAGCCGCGCTGCGTCAGCCGTTCGATCAGCGGTAGGACGGAGATGACCTCGCCCACGCTGGCGCCATGCACCCAAACCAACGGGCCGGGCGGGCGCTCGGTGCTGGCATAGCCGCGCCGCTCGGCGAGGCGCGCCGGGTCTTCCTTGCCCTTTCGGACGCGATAGGAGAGCCACGCCGGCGCCAGCAGCGCCGCCACGGAACTCGCCCGCCGGTAGGCCCGGAGGGTGAGAGGCAGCTTGCGCCCCTTCATGCCGCGGCCTTCATGGCTCGCCTTTCATGGCTGGCCCTTCATCGGCGCGAGGTCCGTGCGGCGAGAGCCTCGGCCCGGCGGGTCACGTCCTCGAGGGCGGCCTGCACCTGGTCTCGGGCGGCGATGAGCCCGGCCTCGTCCACATCGCGGTCGACCCAGATGGGCGCACCGGCGACGGCCGCACCCTTCCCGAACGGCAGGTTCAGGCTGGCGCGGTCCCAGCTCTTGAGGGTGATGCGATTACGGGTAGCCATGGCGACCGGGATGATAGGGCGTCCCGAGTAGCGTGCAATGGTAACGACACCCATCCCCACCTTGCGCGCGATCTTGGGGACATCGGCCGTCATCGCCACATTGATGCCTTCCGCAAGGGTATCCAGCATCTGGTAGGTGGCGGAGACCGCCCCCTTGCGGTGAAAGTCACGCTTGGAGGTGGCGCCGGAGCCGCGAATGGTCCCGACGCCCAGCTTCTCGGCGGCGATGGCGTTGATCTCCGCATCCGCATGGCGGGAGATCAGCACCTTGGCCTTGTGGTGTGGCTTCATGGCGAACGGGGTGAGAAAATGCTGCCCGTGCCAGAAGGTGACGATCACCGGCAGGTGCTCGTCGATGGCCTCGAAGACGTCCGGCGGCTCGATGACGAAATCCGTCGTGTGCGCCACCAGCTTGAAATAGGACGCAAACGTCGTCCCCGCTGCCACCTTGAAGGCGCGGTTGGTCCTCAGTCGCCGCCACATCTTATGGTTTGCCCACTGTTGTTGCGTCCCGCAGGGGATGCGGAACGAGAGACCTGATCCTCACCCGCCCTGAACCTTGCCGGTTTCGGGATCGAGGAGGCGGTGCAGATGTACCACGAAGTAGCGCATCATGGCGTTGTCCACCGTCTGCTGTGCCTTCGCCTTCCAGGCGGCCGTGGCGCTGGCATAGTCGGGATAAATGCCGACGATGTCGAGCTTGCTCAGATCCTTGAATTCGGAGCTGTCGATCGCGGTAAGCTCCCCGCCGAATACCAGGTGGGGCAACTGCTTCTTCGTGTCGGTCATGGCGTATCCAATGCGGCTTTGAAAGAAACGGGTGCGCCCATGGCCTCGAGCGCGGCCGGGTGCAGCGGGGCACCGGCGCAGACGAGGGGGGCGTGGCTGGGGACCGGCGCATTGTAGCGCAGCGCCACGCCGTCGTGGCCGGTGAGGCGCCCCTGCGCCTCCGTGACCACCAGATCGGCGGCGGCCAGATCCCAGTCGTTGGAATTGCCGCCGGCGAGGGCGACGTCGATCTCGCCGGTGGCGACCCGGGCGAGGCGCAGCGCCAGCGAACGAATGCGCGGCAGGCGCTCCACGCGGGCGGCGCGGGCGATGCGATCGAGATCGGCCGGCGGGCCGGCGACCCGCGCACCGTCGAGCCGCGCGCGTGAAGGGGCGGCGAGGCGGCGGCCGTTATGGAAGGCGCCGGCGCCGGCCATGGCGGTGAACATCTCGTCGGTGGCCGGGGCAAACAGGGCGGCGGCGACCGGGCGTCCCGCCTCCACCAGCGCCACGGACACCGCCCAGTCGCTGCCCGCCGCCATAAAGGCGCGGGTGCCGTCGATGGGGTCCACCACCCACAGACGCTTTGCGGACAGGCGGTCGGGCGTATCGGCCGATTCCTCGGACAGCCACCCGGCGGCGGGATCGAGCGCCGTCAGATGCTGCCGCAGGAAGGCGTCCACCGCCATGTCGGCCTCGGTGACGGGGGAATCGTTGCCCTTGGTCCAGGTCTTGACGCCGGCCGCGAACATGCTGCGCGCCATCTCGCCGGCCTCAGCCACCGTATGGATCATACGGCGGGCAAAGGCGTCTTCGATGGCGAACCGGGGATGATCCCCGCCGCCGGCGCGCGTCGGTTCGGTGCTCATTGCCTGCCAAATAGGGGCGCAGGCGCCGCGAGGCAAGCCACCTCATGCTGCACCGCGTCAATCGGACCGCCTCGAAGGCTATCCTTACGGAAGGAGAGGCAGGATGGTGTTGGGCAGAAGCGTGTCGAGGGCGAGGCCCGC
>JAYSCE010000418.1:0-4135 GCA_041915035.1 Xanthobacter sp. | reverse complement strand
CGTGGACCCGGTGCGCGAGATCACGGAGTTGATCTCCGCACAGCGCGCCTACGAAATGAACTCCAAGGTGATCCAGGCCGCCGACGACATGGCCGGGGTCGTGTCGAAGGGAATCCGGTGATGACCCATCCGGCGCGGCGCCCCGCGCGTAGGAAGTTCTGGATGCACGCCGGCCTCCTCGCCGGCGCGATGTCCGTGCTCTGCGCCGGTGCCGCCCCTGCCACGGCGCAGAGCATCTCTTCCCTCGCCCAGCAGGCCGCCGCCGGCCGCGAGGACGTCGAGCCGCCGCGCCCCGTGCCGGTGCGCCCGGCAGCGGAGCCTGCTCTCACGGCCCGCATTCCGGTGGCCGCCGTCACGCTCTATCCCGGCGATGTCATCTCGGCCGGCATGCTGGCGCAGCGCGAGGTCTCCGATGCCGTGCTCGACCGTGGTGGCATCGCGCTCCAGGCCTCCGCCGTGGTGGGCAAGTCGGCGCGGCGTGTCATCGCCGCCGGCCAGCCGGTGCCGCTCAATGCGCTCGCCGACGTGACCCTCGTCACCAAGGGCGTCGCCACCCGCATCCAGCTGAAGGACGGCGGCCTCGCCATCTCCGGCTATGGCATGCCGCTCGACTCCGGCGCGGCGGGCGCGACCATCCGGCTCAAAAACATGGAGTCCGGCCAGATCATCGTCGGCGAGGTGGCCGGCGACGGCACCGTATGGGTGAAGACCCGATGATCCGGCTGATGCTCGCAGTCCTCGCCGCCCTCCTCGCCTTGGCCGGCCCCGCGACCGCGCAGGCGACGACGCGCATCAAGGACATCTCCTCCATCCAGGGCGTGCGCGACAACCAGCTTGTGGGCTACGGCCTCATCATCGGCCTGCAGGGCACCGGCGACACGCTGCGCAACTCGCCCTTCACCGAGCAGGCCATGCAATCCATGCTCGACCGCATGGGCATCAACGTGCAGGGCCTCTCCCTGCGCGCCAAGAACGTGGCAGCGGTAGCCGTCACCGCCAACCTGCCCGCCTTCGCCGGGCTCGGCACACGCATCGACGTGACCATCGCTTCGCTCGGAGATGCGACGTCCCTGCGCGGCGGCACGCTGCTCGTCACGCCGCTGAATGGCGCGGACGGGGTGACCTATGCGGTGGCGCAGGGCCAGATCGTGTCCGGCATCCAGATCACCGGGCAGGCGGAGACGCTGAGCCAGGGCGTGCCCACCGCCGGGCGCATCGCCAACGGCGCACTGGTGGAGCGGCAGATCCCCGGCCAGCTCTCCGAGCTGCCGGAAATCCTCATCGACCTCACCAACCCGGATTTCCGCACCGCCGCGCTGATGGCCGACGTCATCAACGCCTATACCCACGCCCGCTACGGCAAGCGCCTCGCCCGCGAGCGCGATTTGCGCACGGTGGTGGTGCAGCGCCCGCCCAATTCCGGCACCGCCCGCTTCATCGCCGAGATCGGCGAATTGCGCATCACGCCCGACACGCCGGCCAAGGTGGTGGTGGACCAGCGCACCGGCACGGTGGTCATCGGCCGCAATGTGCAGGTCTCCACCTTCGCGGTCACGCAGGGCAATCTTACCGTGCAGGTGACGGAGACGCCCGAGGTATCGCAGCCCGAGCCCTACACCTTCGGCGAGACGGTGGTGGTGCCGCGCACCAACATCCAGGCGGATGAATCGGGCGGACCCATCGGCATCGTCCGGGGCACCAACCTCCAGCAATTGGTGAACGGTCTCAACCGCTTCGGGCTCAAGCCCTCGGACATCATCTCCATCCTCCAGGCGGTGAAGACGTCCGGCGCGCTGCAGGCCGAACTCGTGTTCCAGTGATGCCCCGCGCGGCGGCCAACTCCCGCAAGCGTCGCGCAAGTCTCTCCGCCTAGACCGGAACCATCCAAGGCGCCCTGCCGGCGCCCCCTCGGGGAAGAGGAGGAGGTTCCAATGCCCGTCTCGACGGTCCTGCTGGATGCCGCATTCGTCTATGCGATCGCCGCGGTTTCGTGCTCGCTGTTCGTGGGCCTGATCGCGATCCGACGCGTGACCTGCTCGCGGCTTCATACCGTCTTCGTCACCGCGCGGCGCCGCAAGGCCGCCCGGGCGAGATCCCGAAGCGGTCGCGGCGCCGGTGCCACGCTGGCCCTCGCGGCGGTCTGCGGCACCGCCTTGATGACGCCGCCGCCCGCCCGCGCCGAGCCGGCCGCCGCCCCCGATGCCGCCGCCGGAGAGAATGCCGCCCTTTACTGCCGCAACATCGCCGACGCCGCCGCCGACGCCCGCTTCACCCGCCAGCAGGCCGCGCTCGCCGCCATGGAGAAGGAGATCGAGGCCCGCCTCGCCCAGCTCGAGGCCAAGCGCGCCGAATATCAGGAGTGGCTGGCCCGCCGCGAGGCCTTCCTGAAGAAGGCCGACGACAGCCTCATCGCGGTCGTCTCGCAGATGCGCCCCGACGCCGCCGCCGCCCAGCTCGCGGCCATGAACGAGGACATGGCAGCCGCGGTGCTCGCCAAGCTCTCCCCCCGCGTCGCCAGCGCCATCCTCAACGAGAGCGAGCCGGCCCGCGCCGCGCGCCTCACCTCCACCATGGTCGGCATGGCCCGCCGCGCGCAGGATGCCCGCCCCGACGCTCCCCGCACCGGCGGACGGCCGGGCTGATGCGCGCCATGATGCATTCTCCGCACCTCGCCCTCCTGGCGCTCGCCTGCCTCGCCCTTCCCAGCCTCGCGCTCACGGGCTGCAAGAGCACCTACGACAACCTCGCCACCGGCCCGTCACTGACGCCCGTTGGCTACGGCCTCGACACCGCCCAGCGCGAGCCGCTGCCCATGACCTTCCAGCAGCCGCAGAAGACCACCTTCCGCTCCACCTGGGACCTCAACCGCTCGTCCAGCATGTATCGCGACTTGCGCGCCGCCAAGGTGGGCGACGTGATCCGCGTCGCCATCGCCATCGACGACAAGGCCCAGTTCGACAACGCCACCGACCGCTCGCGGGAATCCAAGAGCAATCTCGGCTTCGACGCGGCGCTGAACCTCTCCGGCTTCGGCAAGGGCGCGAACGCGGGCGCAGGCTCCGGCAATCTCGACATCAACGGCGACACCAAGACCAAGGGCAAGGGCAACATCGACCGCTCCGAGAAGCTGCGCCTCTCCGTGGCCGTGGTGGTGACGGAGATCCTGCCCGACGGCAATTTCGTCATCCGCGGCTCGCAGGAAATCCTCGTCAATTACGAGGTGCGCGAGTTGACCATCGCCGGCATCGTCAACCCGCTGGACGTATCCGCCACCAACATCATCCCCTACGACAAGATCGCCGAGGCGCGCATCTCCTATGGCGGACGCGGACGGCTCACGGATGTGCAGCAGCCCGCCTGGGGCCAGCGCATCTACGACGTCGTGACGCCCTGGTGACGTGATGGCGACCGCAGCTCCCGCCCGCGCCGGCGCCCCTGCGCCGGAGAAGAAGCCCGGCCTTCTCATGCCCCTCCTGATCGTCACGCTGCTGGCGCTCGCCGCCGGCGCGGGGCTCGGCCTCCAGCTCGCCGGTACGGTGGAGCAGGCAGTGACGAAGAAGGTGGCCGCCGAACCGGAGAAGAAGCCGGCGCCGCCGCTGCGCCATTCCGGCGACCTGGTGCTGAAGGATCTGAAACCGGTGGTGGTGAACCTCGCCGCCCCCTCCTCCACCTTTATCCGCGTCGAGACGGCCATCGTGTTCAAGAACGGCGCGCTGGTGAACCCGGACGTGACCGCCGCCGAGCTGCGCGAGGACATCATGGCCTACATGCGCACCCTCTCGCTCAGCCAGCTGGAGGGCCCGAGCGCGCTCCAGCACCTGCGCGAGGACCTGAACGAGCGGGCCCGGGCCCGCTCCGACGGCAAGGTGGACGAATTGATCGTTTCGACACTGGTGGTGCAGTGAGGGGACCGGTCCGCCATTCGGCGCTCATCTCTGCATTGGTCGCCGCTCTGCTCCTGTCCGCCGCGCCGGCTTTTGCCCAGGGCGCTGCACAGGCCGCCGCGCAGATGCCTTCACTCGACCAGCTTCTGCCCGAGGGCGGCGGCAGCACGGCGGGACGCCTCATCCAGATGGTGGCCCTGCTCACGGTGCTGTCCGTGGCGCCGGGGCTGCTCATCATGGTCACGAGCTTC
>JAYSCE010000417.1:0-4144 GCA_041915035.1 Xanthobacter sp. | reverse complement strand
GGCCTTGCGGCGGGCGCTACGGCACGGTCGGGCACGATCGGGGTGTCGGACATGGCGCGAATTGGCGGCCTCCTTCGGCCGGTGTCAAGGTTCAGGGGCGATTTCGCGGCCGACAGTGCCGTGGGAATTGCAACTTTTAGCCCGCCCGCTTATGTTGGTGCCATCCCGGACACATGCGATGTATTCCGCGGTCCGCCCCGAAAGGTGGGGTGGCCAGGCGAAGACGCATATGCCCGCCACATTCTTCTCATGACCGGCGCGTCCCACCCCGACGGGCCCGATAGACCAACAAGCCGAAGAGGCCGCCATGTCGAACATACCGTTGATGCCCAAGGCCACCGCCGTCTGGCTCGTGGACAATACGGCGCTCTCCTTCGAGCAGATCGGCGACTTCTGCAAGCTGCACCCGCTTGAGGTGAAGGGCATCGCCGACGGCGAGGTGGCGCAGGGCATCAAGGGGCTCGACCCCATCTCCACCGGCCAGCTGTCCCGCGACGAGATCACCCTCGCCGAGAAGGATCCGAACCGCCGGCTGCGCCTGCTCGACCCCAAGGTTCGCCTGCCCGAGCAGAAGAAGCGCCGCGGCCCGCGCTACACCCCGGTGTCGCGCCGCCATGACCGGCCCAACGCCATCCTGTGGCTGCTGCGCAACCATGCCGAGCTGAAGGACGCGCAGATCATCCGCCTCGTCGGCACCACGAAGGCGACCATCCAGTCCATCCGCGACCGGACCCACTGGAATTCGCCCCAGCTTTCCCCCATGGACCCGGTGACCCTCGGCCTGTGCAGCCAGATCGACCTCGACCTGGAAGTCCAGCGCGCCGCCAAGGACCGTCCGGCCACCGCCGGCCATGAAGACCGTGGCGCCACCCTGCTGCCCGCCGATGTGACCACCGGCCACGAGGAGCCCGAGGAGGAGCCGCGCAAGGGGCGCGAGAGCCTCGACCTGGAGACCGTGTTCGCCAAGCTCGGCGGTTCGAAGAAGAACGAGGCCGAGGACGACGAGGACTGAATCCTCGCGCACCGCTGGAAATGAAAATGCCCCGGCTAGGCCGGGGCATTTTTGTTTCAGGGCCGTGAGGGACGTGTCGCCCTCAATGGGCCATTAGCACCGGCACCGTCATGGTGTTGAGGATTTCGCGCGTGACGCCGCCGACGATCATCTCGCGCAGACGGGAATGGTTGTAGCCGCCCATCACCACGAGGTCGGCGCCCTGGTCGGACACCTCGTTGAGGATGGCCGAGGCCACCGACTCTCCCGAGCCCACCGGAAGCTTGCGCACGGTGGCGGACAGGCCGTGGCGCGAAAGATGGCGTGCCACCTCGGCGCCGGCCGTGTCTTCGTCATCGGGGTGGGTGACGACCCGGAAGATCTCCACCACCTTGGTGCGGTGAAGCAGAGGCAGGGCCTCCGCGAGGGCACGCGCGGCCGGACGGCTGCCGTCCCAGGCGACCACTGCCCGCTCGGCGGTGAACGGCTTGGTCTGCACGTAGGGCACGATGAGCACGGCGCGGCCGGATTCCATCAGCACGGTCTCGGAGATCACCTCTTCCGGGCCGGGCTTGTCGGGATCGGGCTGGGCGACGACCGTGAGATCATAGAGCCGCGCCAGCTCGGCGAAGCTGTTGGCCGCGACGCCGAGCGAGGCGGAGAGGCTGCGCACCTCGTGCGACAGCCCAGCGGCTGCGGCAGAGGCGGAGAAGCGCGCGGCGGCCTTTTCGGCGGCGGCCTGGTTCTCCAGCACCTGGGCATCGATGAAGTCGGTGGGCAGGGCGCCCATGTAGAAGGGCGGCACGTCGATCTCATACGCCACCGACAGGCCCGTGAGATGGGCCCCGAAGCTGGCGGCAAGGCTCGCCGCATAGTCGCAGGCGACGTCCGTCTCGACCCCTTGGGCGAGATTGACCAGAATGTCGCGAATCATGTGGGAAGGCCCCCGTTCGGCCGTTTGAACGACGCGACCTTACCCTAAACTCGCCCAAAGTCTCGGGTCTTGATGTGGAGCAAATGGCTCCGGTTTCCGGGGCCGCGCGAAGGCGGCGAGACTCGACCAGATGCCGGAACACCCCGTAGAAATGACGACGCGGCCGCCCTGGGGGAAGGCGGCCGCGCCAATGGCACGATCACTTGGGGGGGATGATCGCGCTGACTGGAGAACGCCGGTTCCGCTGATGGGTTCCAGGCATCTGAAAAAAATTTTGAGCATTTCTCCTTGGCCCCGGCTAGATGCGGTCTCCATCCCCGGCGCGGGATCGATGGTAGTATCATGACACCAGACCTGAGCATCGTAATACCGTTATACAATGAAGCCGCCGGCCTGCCCGATTTCCACGATCGCGTCACGGCCATTGCCTCGGCGGAGGCGGAGCGGCGGGGGATGCGGGTGGAAATCGTCTATGTGGACGATGGCAGCCGCGACGGTTCAGCCGCCGTGGCGACGTCCCTCCCCCATGAACGAACGGACGTTCAGGTGGTGGCGCTGAGCCGCAATTATGGCAAGGAAGCCGCGCTCATGGCCGGCCACGACCATGCCCGCGGCGACGCCGTGATGTTCATGGACGGCGACGGCCAGCACCCGCCCGAGATGATCCCGACCTTCATCGGCCTATGGAAGGACGAGGGCTGGGACGTGGCTTATGCGGTGAAGGCCGATCGCTCCGACGAGGCGACGAGCCGGCGCATCTTCGTGCGCACCTTCTACAAGCTGCTGAATTTCGGGGCCACGGCCCGCATTCCCGAGGACGCCGCCGATTTCCGCATCCTCTCCCCGCGCGCGGCTGCCGCCCTGCGGCGGATGCCCGAGCGCAACCGCTTCTTCAAGGGCCTGACGAGCTGGATCGGCTTCCGGCAGGTGGCCGTGCCCTATCGCCCCGCCCCCCGGGCCCACGGCTCCACATCGTTCAACTTCCTGCGGCTGCTCGGGCTGTCCATGGAGGCGCTCACCTCCTTCTCACCGGCCCCGCTCCGGCTGGCCGCCCTGTTCGGCGCGGCGCTCGCGGGCCTGGCGTTGCTTTATGGCAGCTGGATCGTGGTGGAACGTCTCGTGTGGGGCATCCCCTTGCCCGGCTACCCGTCCATCGTCGTGGGCCTGATGGTGATCGGCGGCACGCAATTGCTGGTGATGGGGCTGATGGGCGAGTACATCGCCCGCATCCTCTCCGAGATCAAGGCGCGCCCGGTCTATTATGTAGCCGATCACGTCTTCAACCGCGCGCCCGAGGCAGCGCTGGACCTGCCGGCGCACGGACAGGCCCACGGACACGCCCAGGTGATCTCACATCCGGCGGTGCTCGCCTCGCGGGGCGACCAGTGAAGCGCGTCATCCTCTGCGCCGACGACTACGCCATCTCCCCCGGCGTTTCCGAGGCCATCGCGACGCTGATCGCCGACCGGCGCATCAACGCCACCTCGGTGATGACCGTGTTCGACGGGCTCGGCCCCGCCGCGCGGGCGCTGGACGATGCGGCGGCCGATACCGGCGCCAGTATCGGTCTCCACGTCACCCTTACCGGCGCCTTCGCGCCACTGACCCCCGGCATGGCCGAGGCGTCAGGCTCCCTCCCCGCCTTGCCCCGGCTCCTGCTCTCGGCCCTCTCGCGCCGGCTCGATGCCAAGGCGGTGGAAGCCGAGGTGGAGGCGCAATTTGCCGCCTTCCAAGACGCATTTGGCCGGCCGCCGGACCATGTGGACGGGCACCAGCACGTGCATGTGCTGCCGGTGATCCGCACGGCGGTCATCGCCGCCACCGCGCGCCATGCCCCTCGCGCCTTCCTGCGGGACGTAACGCCCGCGCGCGGTGCCCTCAACGGCCTCGACCTCAAGGGCCGGCTGATCGGCGCCTTCTCCGCCGGCTTCGCGCGGGATGCGGCACGCGCTGGGCTGGCCACCAACCGGGGCTTTGGCGGCGCCTACGACTTTTCCGGTGACCATGATTTCGCGACGCTGCTCGGCCATTTCCTCACCGGCGTGCCGGACGGGGGGCTGGTGATGGTGCATCCCGGCCGGGTGGATGACCCGCTCGTCGCCCGCGATCCCCTCACCCACCAGCGGGAAGTGGAATACGGCGTGCTGCGCGGGCCGCGCTGGCGCGACATTCTGGACGCCGCCGATGTGAGCCTCGCGCTGCCCGATCTCGGCCCAGCG
>JAYSCE010000416.1:0-4187 GCA_041915035.1 Xanthobacter sp. | reverse complement strand
AGCTTGCGCCGGGCGATCGGAACCGGGAGCACCCATAGCGCGGAAGGCGCATGCCCCCGCGTGAATGCCCCGGCCGACAGGCCGGTCAGTTGCTGCCCCCAAAAAGAACCTACCGCTGTCCCCCCGTCGGGGCGGCCGGGGCGGCAGGCGTGTCACCCTCCTCAGCGGCGGGCGGCTTCTTCAACTTGTTCAAAATGGTGTTTTCAGGGTCATCCGGCAACTGCGCCTTCAGCCACTCCCCCGCTTTCGTGATGGCGGGGAGCGATTTTGCGTTGGCGACCCACGGCGGCTGCTTCTCGGGCGGCACCAGCCAGTTGAAGAACAGCAGCGCGATCACCATCAGCAGCAGCCCGCGGGCAAGGCCGAAGGCAAAGCCCAAAGTGCGGTCGAGGGCGCCGATTCGGCTGTCGAGCACCAGGTCCGAGATGCGCGCGGTGATGATGGAGGCAATGAGCAGCGTGCCGAGGAACAGCAATGCCACCGTCACCGCAAGAGCCGCGGAGTCCTGCGAGATGTATTGCTTCACCACAGGCAGAGCGGACTTGTAGAAATAGACGGTGACGCCGGCCGCGACTGCCCAGGACAGGATGGAGAAGACTTCCCGCAGAAAGCCGCGAACCATCGCCAGGATGCCGGAAATCAGCATCACCGAGAGAACGATAATGTCGAGCAAGGTTATGGGCATCGGCGCATCGATCCGTGATGGGCGCACCGCCGGACGCGCATGCGCGCGACCCGCCCACCCCCGGAGAGCCCAGCCGCGGGGGTGATATAGCTTGCGCGCCCGCCCGCGTCACCTTTCCTCGTCGTCGCTCCAATCCGCGTGCTGGATAGCCCTTTGCGGGGGATTGCGATCGTGCGAGACCCGCGTTTCGCGCATGGCAGTGTCGCGCGTCTCGCGCGGGCCTTCGTCCCGCGCCCGGCGAGGCGCGCTGGCCGCGATGCCCGCCACCAGCTCCGCCAGCGAGGACACGGGCCGCACCAACACCGGCGGGTCCAGCCCGTCGAGGCCGCCGGAGGGGATGACCGCGCTGCCGAAGCCCAGCTTCGCCGCCTCCTTCAGCCGCGCCTGCGCCTGCGAGACGGGCCGCACCGCCCCCGTGAGGCTCGCCTCGCCGAAATGCACCGCATCCGCCGGCAAGGGCGCGCCGGTGAGGGAGGAGACGAGGGCGGCCGCGACCGCGAGGTCCGCCGCCGGCTCGCCGATCTTCAGTCCGCCCGCCACGTTCAGATAGACGTCGTGCCCGCCGAGGCGCACGCCGCAGCGGGCATCCAGCACCGCCAGCACCATGGAGAGGCGGTTGGGGTCCCACCACTGCCCGGCGCGGGGTGCCCAAGGAGGAGGGGGCGACCAGCGCCTGGATCTCCACCAGCACCGGCCGCGTGCCCTCCATGCCGGCGAACACTGCGGTGCCCGGCGCCCCGGCGTCGCGGTTGGAGAGGAAGAGTTCCGAGGGGTTGGCCACCTCGGAGAGGCCGCGCCCGGTCATCTCGAACACGCCGATCTCGTCGGTGGGGCCGAAGCGGTTCTTCTGGGCGCGCAGGATGCGGAACTGGTGGCCGCCGTCCCCCTCGAAGGAGAAGACGGCATCCACCATGTGCTCCACCACGCGCGGGCCGGCGATCTGCCCGTCCTTGGTGACGTGGCCGACAAGGATGACGCAGGCCCCCGTCTGCTTGGCGTAGCGCACGAGAAGCTGGGCGGAGGTGCGCACCTGCGTGACCGTTCCCGGCGCGCTCTCCACGCTGTCCGACCACATGGTCTGGATGGAATCGATCACGACCATGTGAACGGGCGGCCCGCCTGACAGGGTGGCGATGATGTTCTCCGCATTGGTCTCGGCGGCGAGGCCCACTTCGGCCTTCTCCAGCCCGAGGCGCTGGGCGCGCAGGCGCACCTGGTCCACCGCCTCCTCGCCGGAGACGTAGACGACGCGCAGCCCACGCTGGGCGAGTGCCGCCGAGGCCTGCACCAAAAGCGTGGACTTGCCGATGCCGGGATCGCCGCCGATGAGCAGGATGGAGCCGGGCACGAAGCCGCCGCCCGCCACCCGGTCCAGTTCGCCAATTCCGGAGACGAGGCGCGGGGCGGGCTTGGCCGTGCCCTCCAGCTTTTCCAGCACCACCGCGCGGCCCTTGCGGCCGGAGCGCTGCGCCGCCGGGACGCTGGCGGCCACCGCCACCTCTTCCGAAATGGTGTTCCAGCCGCCGCACGCCTCACACTTGCCCTGCCAGCGCGCATAGACCGCGCCGCAGGACTGGCAGATGAAGGACGTGTCGCGCCGGGCCATGAGCATCACCCTCGGCGCGGGCGGACCGGCCGGGTCTGGAGGCCCGAATCTCGGGCGATGTTCTCCTTATACCCCATGGCCCAGCGCCATGGGGATGGGAGCGAAGGACCGGCTTGGCCTTCAGGGTTGCGCGCCACCTGCGGCGCATCTCCAGATGGCGGGAGCGGGACACCTCTGCTAATCACCCTGCGCTGCCCTTTTCCGTGACGTCAGGGGATCGCCCGTGTTCCAAGACCCGTCGGTTCCTTCCCCCGCCGCCCCCGCCTCCGGCCAGCCCGCCGAATGGGTGCGCGCGGCCACCGATTCCGCCGCCTTCGCGGCGGAGCAGCAGGCGCTGGGGCGGGTGTGGACCTTCCTGTGCCTCGATGGGGAGGTCAGTGAGGACGGTCAGTGGTTCCGCACCGATCTCGGCGGGCGCTCCGTCTTCATCCAGCGTTTCGGCGACCGGCTGCGCGGCTTCGAGAATGTCTGCGCCCATCGCTTCCACCCCATCCGCCGCGAGCGGAGCGGGAAGGGCGCCGTGGTCTGCGCCTTCCACCACTGGCGCTACAATGCCGAGGGGCAGGCGCTGGGCATTCCGGTCTGCGACGAGGCCTATGGCTGTTTGCCGAAGCAGCTCGGTGCGCACCTGAAGCCCATCGAGGTGGAGGCGTTCGCCGGCCTCGTGTTCGGGCGGTTTCCCGATCCGGACGGTGAGACCCTCGCGGACTTTCTCGGCGATGCCGCGCCCATCCTCGCCGCGCTCTGCCCGCCCGGGCGTACCTTCACCCGCTTCGGCGGCGAGGTGCCGGCCAACTGGAAGTTCCTCACCCACGTGACGCTGGACGACTACCATATCGTCGCCGTCCACCCCTCCACCTTCGGCGCCAACGGCTATCTGAAGGCGAAGGAGGTCACCTATGCCCGCTTCGGCCGGCACAGCCTCTACACCACCGAGCCCGGCGACGACCCGGTGGCCGGCGTGCTCGCCGATTGCCGGGCGGGCACCTACCGCGCCCGCGACTATCTCATCGTGAACCTGTTCCCCACCTTCGGGGCGTCCCAGTTCCACACCATCACTCTGCTCGGCCGCGCCTATTATTCGGTGATGGTGCTGCGCTATGCGCCGCTGGGCCATGACCGCTCGCGGCTGGAGGCCTGGCTCATCGACGGCCCTATCGCGCCGCCGCGGCCGGGGCTGCTCGGCCTCTTCGACCGCTTCGCGCAGACGGTCATCGCCCGCATCGTGCCCTTCTATGCGCGCCGCGTGCTCGCCGAGGACAATGCGGTGTGCGAGGGCCAGCAGAGCGTCGCCCGCCAGATCACCGAGGATCAGCGCCTGAGCCCCGCCTTCGAGAAGCGCATCGGCTGGTTCGAGGAGACCTATGCGGCGGAGCTGGCCGCCGCACGGGCACCGGTCGCCCCCAAGCGCGCCGCCCCTCACCCGCCGATGTAGCGGCGGGCGTAGCGGGCGCCGAGGGACGTGAGCACCTCATAGCCGATGGTGCCGGAGCGGGCGGCGAGGTCGTCCACGCTGATGCCGTCGCCGAGGAACACCGCCACGTCGCCCCGCTGCACCGCGCCCTCGGGCAGGTCTGTGATGTCGAGGGTGGCGAGGTCCATGGACACGCGGCCCACCAGATGGCAGCGCCGGCCGGCGACGATGGCCTCCACCCCCTTGGCGAGGTCGGAGGAGCCGGCGGCGCGGAACAGCCCGTCCGCATAGCCGATGGAGACGGTGGCAAGGCGGCTCGGCCGCTTCAGCCGCTCGGCGGCGCCGTAGCCCACCGTTTCGCCGGCCGCGACGTTGGAGATCTGGATGATCTTCACCTCCAGCCGCACGGCGGGGCGCAGCGGCGGCACGCCGGTGATGGCGACGCCGCCATAGAGGAAGATGCCCGGACGCACCAGCTCGAA
>JAYSCE010000415.1:0-4194 GCA_041915035.1 Xanthobacter sp. | reverse complement strand
CGGACCCTGGCCGGAGCCGCCCTCGGCAGCGCGCTGGCCCTCGGCCTCACCGTTGCTCCGGCCGCGGCGGAAGCGCTCGACGACATCCTCAAGGCCGGTGTCATCAAGATCGCCGTCCCGCAGGACTTCCCGCCGTTCGGCTCGGTGGGCACAGATCTCAAGCCCGTGGGTTACGACATCGACGTGGCCAACCTCATCGCCAAGGGGCTGGGGGTGAAGGCGGAACTGGTGCCGGTGTCGAGCGCCAACCGCATTCCCTATCTGCAGACCAAGAAGGTCGATCTCGTCATCTCCAGCCTCGGCAAGAATCCGGACCGCGAGAAGGTGATCGACTTCTCGGTGGCCTACGCGCCCTTCTTCAACGGCATCTTCGGCCCCGCAGACGTGAAGGTGGAGAAGGTCGAGGACATCGCCGGCATGACGGTTGGCGTCACCCGCGGTTCGGTCGAGGATCTGGAACTGACCAAGGTCGCCCCGCCCACCGCCGACATCAAGCGCTACGAGGACAACAACTCCACCATCTCGGCCTTCCTCTCCGGCCAGGTGAAGGTGGTGGCGACCGGCAACGTGGTGGCCGCGGCCATCCTCGCCCGCAACCCGCCGAAGAAGCCCACCGTGAAGGTGCTCATCAAGAACTCGCCCTGCTACGTCGGCCTCAACAAGGACGAGCCGAAGCTGCTGGAAAAGGTCAACGCCATCCTCACCGCGGCCAAGGCCGACGGCGCGCTGGAGAAGATCTCCGAGAAGTGGCTCGGCGCCCCGCTGCCGAAGGACCTCTGAGGACGATGCTCCCTGTCCGGTGACGGGCAGGGGGTGATCCACGGGCGCGGCGCCATCGGGGGACCAGCCGGACATGGCCTACAGTTTCGATTTCTCATCCCTGGCCGACTACGGTCCGGTGCTGGCGAAGGGTGTCGCCATCACGGTCGAACTGATCGTGGTCGGCGGTGCCCTCGGCGTCGGGCTCGGCATCGCCTGCGCCTGGGCCAAGGCGCTGGGACCGCGCTGGCTCCGCCCCGCCGTCTCGGCCTATGTGGAGCTGATCCGCAACACGCCGTTCCTGATCCAGCTGTTCTTCATCTTCTTCGGCCTGCCGGCGGTCGGCGTGGGGCTCACCGAGATGCAGGCGGCCATCCTCGCCATGGTCATCAATCTCGGCGCCTACGCCTGCGAGATCATCCGCGCCGGCATCGAGGCGACGCCACGCGGCCAGTTCGAGGCCGGCGCCAGCCTCGCCATGAGCCCCATCCAGACGTTCCGCCATGTGGTGCTGGTGCCGGCCCTGCAGAAGATCTGGCCGGCGCTGACCTCGCAGATTGTCATCGTCATGTTCGGCTCGGCGGTGTGCTCGCAGATCTCGGTGGAGGAGCTGACCTTCGCCGCCAACTTCATCCAGTCGCGCACCTTCCGCGCATTCGAATCCTACATCGTCGCCACCGTCCTCTACCTCCTGCTGGCGGTACTTCTGCGCCAGCTCATGCGGGGGCTCGGGCTGTTTCTCTTTCCGCGCCGGAGAAAGACGACATGACCCAATTCTCCACCTGGGACATCGTCTCCAACCTGCTGCTGGCGGCCCGCTGGACCGTGCTGCTCTCCATCGTCGCCTTCATCGGCGGCGGCGTGGTGGGGCTCGTGGTTCTCTACTGCCGCATAGCGCGCAAGGTGTGGCTGCAGCGCGCGGCAAACCTCTACATCGAGCTGTTCCAGGGCACGCCGCTCCTGATGCAGCTCTTTCTCATCTTCTTCGGTCTGCCGCTCCTCGGCCTCGACGTCTCGCCCTGGGCTGCCGCCTTCGTCTCGCTGACGTTGTGGACCTCCGCCTTTCTCGCCGAGATCTGGCGCGGCTGCGTGGAAGCGATTTCCCGCGGCCAGTGGGAGGCCTCGTCCTCGCTCGCCATGAGCTTCTTCGAGCAGCTGCGCTACGTGGTGCTGCCTCAGGCCCTGCGCATCGCCGTGCCGCCCACGGTGGGATTCTCGGTGCAGGTCGTGAAGGGCACGGCGCTGACCTCCATCATCGGATTCGTGGAGCTGTCGAAGGCCTCCACCATCATCACCAACGCCACGTTCGAGCCGTTCACCGTCTACGGCTTCGCCGCCCTCATCTATTTCGTGCTGTGCTGGCCTCTGTCGAAGAGCAGCCAGCTTCTCGAAAGGAAGCTGAATGTCGCTCATCACCATCACTGAGGTCCGGAAGAGCTTCGGCGCGAACGAGGTCCTGAAAGGCATCAATCTCGACGTGGCGGCCGGCGAGGTCATCGCCATCTGCGGCAAGTCGGGATCGGGCAAGTCGACCCTTTTGCGCTGCATCAACGGGCTGGAAACCATCAACGACGGCTCCATCACCGTCGCCGGCGCCCAGCTCGCACCGGACGAGGTACATCTGCGCGCGCTCAGGCTGAAGGTCGGGATGATCTTCCAGGGCTTCAACCTGTTCCCGCACCTCACCGCCGGGCGCAACGTGATGCTCTCGCCCATGGTGGTGAAGAAGGTGTCGCAGAAGGAGGCCGAAGCGGAGGCGCGCGTGCGTCTCGAGCAGGTGGGGCTCGCCCACAAGTTCGCCGCCTATCCCGACGAGCTGTCCGGAGGCCAGCAGCAGCGCGTCGCCATCGCACGGGCGCTGGCCATGAAGCCGCTTGCCCTCCTGTGCGACGAGATCACCTCCGCGCTCGATCCCGAGCTGGTCAACGAGGTGCTGGCGGTGGTGAAGAAGCTGGCCGAGGAGGGGATGACCCTGCTCATGGTCACGCACGAGATGCGGTTCGCGCGGGAAGTGTGCGACCGGGTGGTGTTCATGCACCAGGGGCGGGTGCATGAGATCGGGCCTCCGGAAGAAGTATTTGCGAATCCTCAAACGGCGGAGCTTCGGCAGTTTCTCGGCCAAAGCTGAGGCGCCGGCTCGGGTTTCGTTACGGTCAAGCCTGTCGCGGTGCGGCAATGCGGCCTATGCGCCATCCTCCCGTCATGTTGCCGCCTTGATCTGCCTGTGTTAGGCACTCCGGGATTTCGAGGGACGGGTTAAGCCCCCTCGCGAGGTCGCACAATTTTATTCCCAACAGATCAAGGGCTTGGGGAGAGGTGACGCAAGGTGCGTGACCGGCCCTGGAAGTCCGAGAGAGGTGCGGGGTGGCGGATACGATCGTGTCAGGCATGGCGGGGCGCTATGCGACCGCGCTGTTCGATCTGGCGCGCGAGGCCGGCGCCGTCGATTCCGTGAAGGCGGATCTCGATCGCCTGTCGGCCCTGATTGCAGAAAGCGCGGATCTGGCGCGGCTGGTGAAGAGCCCGGTCTTTTCGGCCGAGGAGCAGCTGAAGGCCATTGCCGCGGTTCTTGGTCAGGCAGGCATTTCCGGTCTTGCCGGAAATTTCGTGAAGCTGGTGGCGCAGAACCGCCGCCTGTTCGCGCTGCCCAGGATGATTTCCGATTATGCCGCCCTCGTGGCCGCCCAGCGCGGCGAGACGACGGCGCAGGTGACGGTGGCCGCTCCCCTGAGCGACACCCACTTCGCCGCGCTCAAGGACGCGCTGGCGCAACAGACCGGCAAGGACGTGAACCTCGACGTGACCGTCGATCCGTCCATCCTCGGTGGTCTCATCGTGAAGCTCGGCTCCCGCATGGTCGACGCGTCGCTCAAGACCAAACTCAATTCTATCCGGCATGCGATGAAAGAGGTCCGCTGATGGACATTCGAGCCGCTGAAATCTCCGCCATCCTCAAGGAGCAGATCCAGGGCTTCGGCCAGGAGGCTGAAGTCTCCGAGGTCGGTCAGGTCCTCTCCGTCGGTGACGGCATCGCCCGCGTCTACGGCCTCGACAACGTCCAGGCCGGCGAGATGGTCGAGTTCGAGAACGGCACGCGCGGCATGGCGCTGAACCTCGAAATCGACAACGTCGGTATCGTGATCTTCGGCTCCGACCGTGAGATCAAGGAAGGCCAGACCGTCAAGCGGACCGGCGCCATCGTGGACGCCCCGGTCGGCAAGGGCCTGCTCGGCCGCGTCGTCGACGCGCTCGGCAACCCGATCGACGGCAAGGGCCCGATCATGTTCACCGAACGTCGCCGCGTCGACGTGAAGGCGCCGGGCATCATCCCGCGCAAGTCGGTGCATGAGCCCATGCAGACCGGCCTCAAGGCCATCGACGCGCTGATCCCGATCGGCCGCGGCCAGCGCGAGCTGATCATCGGCGACCGCCAGA
>JAYSCE010000414.1:0-4198 GCA_041915035.1 Xanthobacter sp. | reverse complement strand
CACCGCCTGCTGGGCGGCCCACCACATGGCGAATTGGCGGCGGAAGGGGGAGAGGCCGGCCGGCTGGCGGAAGGGGTCGCGCACCTTGGCCAGCGCCTTGAGATCGCCGGAGACCAGCGCCAGCGGCAGGAACGGCGGGGCGATGGATGTCGCGGCATAGGTCTGCCCTGCCGCCTCGCGGGCGGCCCAAAGGTGGCGCGCCGCCGCCCCCCTCATGTCGCCGAGCGCCGCCAGCAGGCCGGGCGTGACCGTGCCAGACACCGCCTCTTCCCGACCCACCCCATGGCGGGCGAGGAGATCGAGCGGGATGTAGCATTGCCCGCGCGCCGCATGGATGGGGAAAGCCCGCATCAGCCCCGTCATGGCGATGGCGACGCCTCCGTATCCAGCCAGATCGCCCGAGCGGCCCACGTCCGGCAGCAGGATGAGAGCCGAGAGCTGGAGCAGCGCCGAGGCCGTCTCGCCCGCATAGCCTTCGAGATCGCCTACGGTGGGCATGGGATCGTCGTAAAGGTCGAAGATGCGCGCGTCGGCCATCGCGATCAGGCTCTGGCGCGGCAGGCGGAAGCGTTCGATCGTATCGAGCAGCGCGGCGGCGACCGGGTGGCCGGCGACATCGCCCCTGCCCTCCCCCTCGATCACTTCCCGCCACCAGGCGAGGCGCACCTCGCCGGGCAGCGCCTCGCGCACCACCTCGCGCACACGTGCGACATCGAGATTGTAGGCATAGAGCGCGAGGAGGTGTTTCCGCTTGTCCTGCGGGGCGAACAAAGCGGCGAGGAAGCGGTCGCGGTCCTGTGCCTGCACCTGCGCGGCACAATAGGCGTAGGCCTCGTCGAGCGCTTTGTCGGTGGACGCCGCCTCCTCCATGGCTCAGACCGCGATCAGCGCCGCGCCCACCCGACGGCCCTCGGCGAGGAGGACGTTGTAGGTGGCTGCGGCCGAGGGCGTCGGCATCAGCTCGAAGCGGATGCCGGCATCGCGCAGCACCTGCTTCAACGGCTCCTTCAAGTGAGCAGGATCCTTGCCGGTGCCGATGAGGAGCAATTCGACGGCCGCCGCGTCCGCCACCACTGGGGAGAGCGAAGCCGCGTCGATCTCCGCCATGCTCACCGGCGCCCAGCCGCGGATGCCGGAGGGCAGCGCGAGGACGGAGCCGGCATGGGACATGCCGGAGAAGTGGAAGAAGGTGTCGCCATAGCCATCTATGGCGACCTGCCGCGGCAGGAAGGGCGCGCCATCCGGGGCGGCCACCACCCGCGCCTCAGGCCTTGGCCGGGCGTGCGGGGCCGGCCTTGCCGTTGGGCTTGCCGTTCTTGCCCTTGCCGCCCTTGTTCGCACCCGCCCTGGCCGACACGCCGGTGGCGGGAGCGGCCTCGGGCGGAACCCCGGCGGCGGCGTCCTTGGCCTCCAGCTTCACCAGTTCGTCCAGCTCCTTCACCTCGGGATCGGCTTCCTTGGTCGGCAGGCTGACCGTGGAGGCACGCAGGCCGAGGTGGATGAGGATGGGGGCCGCGACGAAGATGGTGGAATAGGTGCCGATCACCACGCCCACCGTCATCGCCAGGGAGAAGCCGCGCAGCACCTCGCCGCCGAAGAAATAGAGCGCGAGGGTGGCGAAGAAGGTGGTGGTGGAGACGATGATCGTCCGCGAGAAGGTCGCGTTCACCGCGATGTCGAGCAGCTCCGGCAGCGGCAGCTTCTTGTAGCGTCGCAGCATCTCGCGGATACGGTCGTACACGACGACGGTATCGTTGAGCGAATAGCCCATGATGGTGAGGATCGCGGCGATGGACGTGAGGTCGAAATCCACGCCGAACGCCGAATAGATCATCAGCGTGACGAAGATGTCGTGCAGCGTCGTCACGATGGCGCCGACGGCGAACTGCCACTCGAAGCGGAACCACAGATAGGCCAGCACCGCCACCGCGCCGAGCACCAGCGCGAGGATCGACTGGCGCACCAGCTCGCCGGACACGCTCGGGCCGACCGTCTCCACGCGGCGGACGGTATAATCAGTACCGAGCACGCCGTTCACCTTGGCGAGGATGGCCTGCTGGGCCTCGTCCGTGGTGCCGAAGGCGCCGATGCGGATGAGCACGTCCCGCGGCGAGCCGAACTCCTGAATCTGCACGTCGCCCACGTCGAGGTCGGTCAGGTGCTCGCGCAGCGCGCCGATGTCGGCCTGCTGCTGGCTGGTCTGCGCCTCGATGAGCGTACCGCCCTTGAAGTCGATGCCGAGGTTGAAGCCGTGGATGGCGAACAGCAGGCAGGCCACGATGGACAGCGCCGCGGAGAACGGGAACGTCCAGTGCCGCAGGCGCATGAAGTGGATGTTGGTCTGCGCCGGGATGTAGTCGATCAAAGGCATGTGCGGCGCACCTTCAGATGGGCAGCTTCGCCGGCCGCCGCCACTTCACCCAGTAGGCGATCATGAGCCGCGTCAGGGTGTAGGCGGTGAACATGGTGGTCAGAAGGCCGAGGATGTAGGTGACGGCGAAGCCGCGCACCGGTCCGGACCCGCCCATGAGGAACAGGATGACCGCCGTGGCGAGCGAAGTGATGTTGGCGTCGAGGATGGTGCCCAGCGCGTTCACGAAGCCCTTGTCGATGGCCGAGATGGCCGACCGGCCCTCCCGCGCCTCGTCGCGCATGCGCTCGAAGATGACGACGTTGGAGTCCACCGCCATGCCGATGGTGAGCACGACGCCGGCGATGCCGGGAAGGGTCAGCGTCGCGCCCAGAACCGACTGGAGCGAGAACATCAGGATGATGTGCACCGCCAGCGCAATGAGCGCGAACAATCCGAACAGGCCGTACACGGCGATCATGAACACGGTGACGAGGCCGCCGGCCACATAGGCCGCGGTCTTGCCCGCATGGATTGAATCGGCACCGAGGCTCGGGCCGACGGTGCGCTCTTCCACCACCTTCAGCGGGGCCGGCAGGGCGCCGGCGCGCAACAGGATGGCGAGGTCGTTGGCCTGCTGGACGGTGAACGAGCCGGAAATCTGGCCCGCGCCGCCGAGGATCGGCTCGCGGATCACCGGCGCGGAGATCACCTGGTTGTCGAGCACGATGGCGAAGGGCCGGCCCACCGATTCCTGCGAGACGGCGGCAAAGCGCTTGGCGCCGTTGTTGTTGAAGCGGAAGGAAACGATGGGCTCACGGGAGTTCTGATCAAAGCCCGGCTGGGCATCCACCAGGTCCTCGCCGGAGACGCGTACCTGCTTCTCCACCAGATAGGGCTGGCCGTCCTGGCCCTTCAGCACTTCCGATTCCGGCGGCGCGCGGCCTTCCAGCGCCTGCTGCGGCGACATGGACTGGTCCACCATGCGGAAGGAGAGCTTGGCGGTCTGGCCGAGCAGGTTCTTCAGGCGCTGCGGATCCTGCAGGCCGGGCACTTGCACCAGGATGCGGTCGAGGCCCTGGCGCTGGATGTTCGGCTCCACCGTGCCGAGCTGGTCGATACGGCGGCGGATGATCTCGATGGACTGGTCCACCGCCGATCGCATCTTGGCGGTGAGGCCGGCATCGGTGAGTTGCACGGTGACGACGCCATCGGCGCCGGACGCGACGGTCATGTCCATCTCGCCGGAGGAGTTTCCGAACAAGGCGTTGGTGACCGGCGCGGCGAGCTTCCTCAGCTCGGTGACGGCCTTCTGCGTGTCGTTTGGATCACGCAGGCGAAGCGTCACGCTGGTATCGCGCAGCGCGAGGTTGGAATAGCCGATCTTCTGGTCGCGCAGCACGCGGCACACTTCGTCGCGCAGCTGCTCCGTGCGCTCCGTGCGGAGCGCCGGCCCGTCCACCTCCAGCAGGATGTGCGAGCCGCCCTGCAGGT
Source organism: Xanthobacter sp. (assembly GCA_041915035.1). Classification (GTDB taxonomy): domain Bacteria; phylum Pseudomonadota; class Alphaproteobacteria; order Rhizobiales; family Xanthobacteraceae; genus Xanthobacter. Next base: position 354 of record JAYSCE010000414.1, on the reverse strand, counting down.
CGAGCCCCAGCGTCACCCGGCTCGAAGCCAGCCACGACGGCAGGTGGTCGAGCGCGCTTGGCGGGAGCACGTTGGGCAGCGCGAACAAAAACCCGATGGCGATGGTGATGAGGATCGCCGCGGTCTTGAGACGGGAGAAGTGCAGCATGTCGCGCGCGGTCTTTCAGAAAGCGTGAGGTGGCCGGATCAACCGGCCGAGGCCTCGTCCTTGGCCGGTTCGCCCTTGGCGCGGACGGTGGCGATCTGCGAGCGAATCTGGCGGATGCGGACGTTGTCGGCGATTTGCAGCTCGACCTCGTTCTCGTCGATCACCTTGGTGACCTTGCCGACAAGGCCGCCGCCGGTGACCACCAC
>JAYSCE010000413.1:1309-4198 GCA_041915035.1 Xanthobacter sp. | reverse complement strand
AATATAATGGTCAAGACAGCGAAATCAGCGCCTTACTTGGGAAATGTGGGTTGAGGTCAACGGCTGTTCACGCGCCGTCCACCTGCCTTTGCAGCGCGACGGCGCCCGCCGGGTTGCGCACTTTCGCACCACCGATGAGGTAGAGGAAGACATCGCGCGTGTCGGCCTTCTTTCCCTTCGCGGCCTTGGCCGGCGTCCCCGCCTGCGGCAGGCCCTCGGGCACGGTGCCGGCCTCCCACGCCTTCGCCGCCTTGGCCCAGCGCGCGAGGTCGGCGGCCTTGTAGCCGGTCTCGACCGCCTCTGCGGTCTGCTGGAGGCGGGCATAGGTGAAGTCCGCCGTCAGGTCGGCGATGGCGGGATAGGTCTCGTGGTCGGCGAAGACGATGGCGACGCCGTGCTTGCGGGCCAGTTCCACGAATTCAGGCACCACAAACGAGGGATGCCGCACTTCCAGCGCGTGGCGCAGGCTCACCCCCTCGTGCGCCTTCGGCAGCAGCGCCATGAAGGCGGCCATGTCGTCCGGATCGAACGCCTTGGTGGCCGCGAACTGCCAGTTGATGGGGCCGAGCCGGTCGCCCATCTCGATGATGCCGCTGCCGATGAACTTGCCGACGCTCTCCTCCGCCTCCGCCAGCACCCGGCGCTGGGTGACATAGCGCGTCGCCTTGAGCGCGAACACGAAGCCGTCCGGCACCTGACGCGCCCAGTCGGCGCAGGATTTGGCCGAGGGCGTGCGGTAGAAGGTGCCGTTGATCTCGATGGTCTTCAGCACGGACGCCGCGTGCGGCAGCTCCTTCGCATGGGGCAGGCCTTCCGGATAGAAGACGCCGCGCCACGGCTCGAACGTCCAGCCGCCGATGCCGACGCGTATGGCCATCATGTCCTCCTTGCGCGCCCGGCCGTCACGGCAGCGGCAGGACGTGGGAATATTTCACCTGTTCCAGCGCGAAGGAGCTTTCGATGGAGGCGATGCCGTCGAGCCGCGTGAGCTTCTCCTTCAGGAAGCGCTCATAGGCGTCGAGATCGGCCGCCACCACCCGTAAAAGGTAATCGCGCGGGCCGGTCATCAGATAGCATTCCAGCACCTCCGGCCAGCCCCGTATGGCGGCGGAGAAGGCATCCAGCGCCTCCTCCTGCTGGCGCTCCAGCTTGATGGAGACGAACACGCTCACCGGCAGCCCGGCCTTGCGCTGGTCGAGGACCGCCGCATAGCGCGAGATCAGGCCTTCCTCCTCCAGCGCCTTCACGCGCCTCAGGCACGGCGAGGGCGAGAGGCCCACCTCGCCCGACAGTTCCGCGATGCTCTTGCGCCCATCCGCCTGCAGCGCGGCGAGGATCTTCCGGTCGATGGCGTCGAGGCGCATGATCCTGCTCCAGCGGCTGCGGTACGCGGGATTTTATGGCGCAGATCGCGGGGACGTAAGGCCGATTCGGCCGGAAACGCCGCTCCGCCCACGCTACACTCGACGCCGGGCCGATGCTCCGGCCCCGATTGACATTCGCGCCGAGGAAACGCCATGGCCGCCCCCCGTTCCACCGCTCCCGCCCTCAAGACCCCGCCGTCGGCCGCCGACCTCGCGGTTTTGGCCGAGCTGGAGAAGAAGGTGCTGTGGCTCGCGAGCTGGATGATCCACAACGCCAATCACGTCAGGCCCGGCACGGACGGCCTCAAGGTCGGCGGCCATCAGGCTTCCTCGGCCTCCCTCGCCGCCATCATGTGCGCGCTCTATTTCCACGTGCTGCGCCCAGAAGACCGGGTGGCGGTGAAGCCCCACGCCAGCCCCATCTTCCACGCCATCCAGTATCTGTTCGGCCGCCAGAGCCGGGAGCGGCTGGAGAATTTCCGCGGCTTCAAGGGCGTGCAATCCTACCCCTCCCGCACCAAGGATGCCGACGACGTGGACTTCTCCACCGGCTCGGTGGGCTTGGGCGTCGCGCAGACGCTGTTCGCCAGTCTCGCGCAGGATTACGTCCACGCCCACGGCCTCGCCGGCGACCGCCCGAAGGGGCGGATGATCGCCCTCGTGGGCGATGCGGAGCTGGACGAAGGCAACGTCTTCGAGGCCCTTCTGGAGGGCTGGAAGCACGAGGTGCGCAACACCTGGTGGATCATCGATTACAACCGCCAGAGCCTCGACGGCGTGGTGCGCGAAGGCCTCTACGAGCGCTTCACCGGCATCTTCGAGGCCATGGGCTGGCAGGTGGTGGTGCTGAAGTACGGCGCCCTGCAGCAGGCCGCTTTTGCCGAGCCCGGCGGCGCGGCGCTGAAGCACTGGATCGACACCTGCCCCAACGCCGAATATTCCGCGCTCACCTTCCAGGGCGGTGCAGCCTGGCGCAAGCGCCTGATGGACGACCTCGGCGACCAGGGGGACGTCTCCGCTCTCATCGCCCGGCGTACCGATGCCGAATTGTCCGCGCTGATGACCAATCTCGGCGGCCACGATATCGCTTCCCTCATCGCCGCCTTCGACGCCATCGACCACGACCGGCCGGTGGCCTTCCTCTGCTACACGGTGAAGGGCTTCGGCCTGCCGCTGGCCGGCCACAAGGACAACCACGCCGGCCTGATGACCCCGACCCAGATGGAGGCGTTGCGCGCGTCCATGAACGTGGGCGCCGGCCGAGAATGGGAACCGTTCGAGGGGCTGATGCACCCTGAAGGCGCGCTGCGCGCCTTCCTCGATCGCGTGCCCTTCGCGCAGGGCGGCCCGCGCCGCTATGCCGATCCCGCGCTCGCCGTGCCCGCGCTCCCCCCGCCGCCCAATCCCAGCATCTCTACCCAGGCCGGCTTCGGCCTCATCCTGCAGGATCTCGCGAAGGGCGACAGCCCGCTCGCCGACCGCATCGTCACCACCTCGCCGGACGTGACCGTCTCCACCAATCTCG
>JAYSCE010000413.1:0-1299 GCA_041915035.1 Xanthobacter sp. | reverse complement strand
TGGCCGACGTGTTCCGGCGCGAGCGCATTCCCTCCACCTTTGCGTGGGAATTCTCGCCCAAGGGCCAGCACATGGAACTCGGCATCGCCGAGATGAACCTGTTCCTGACCCTCTCCGCCTTCGGCCTGTCCCACTCCCTGTTCGGCGCCCGCCTCGTGCCGGTGGGCACGCTCTACGATCCCTTCATCTGCCGCGGGCTCGATGCGCTGAACTATGCCTGCTACCAGGACGCCCGCTTCATCCTCGTCGCGACGCCCTCCGGCATCACGCTCGCGCCCGAGGGCGGGGCGCACCAGTCCATCGCCACCCCGCTCATCGGCATGGCGCAGGATGGCCTCGCCGCCTTCGAGCCCGCCTTCGTGGACGAGCTGGCCGTGCTGATGGAGTTCGCCTTCGACTATGTGCAGCGCGACGGCGAGGGCGCCGCCGATGAACGCAACTGGCTACGCGACGAGACCGGCGGCTCGGTCTATTTCCGCCTCTCCACCCGTCCGCTGGAGCAGCCGAAGCGCGTCTTCACCGACGCGCAGAAGCGCGCCATCGTGGACGGCGCCTATTGGCTGCGCGAGCCCGGCCCCAATTGCGACGTGGTGATCGCCGTTCAGGGGGCGGTGACGCCCGAGGCCATCGATGCTGTGGCCCTCATCGCGCAGGACCGCCGCGACGTGGGCCTCCTTGCCGTCACCTCCGCCGATCGCCTCAACGCCGGCTGGACCGCCGCCGCCCGCGCCCGCGAGCGGGGTTTTGCGGGGGCTGAGAGCCATGTGGAGCGGCTGCTGTCGCCCTTGCCCCGCCATTGCGGCCTCGTCACCGTCATCGACGGGCATCCCGCGACGCTGGGCTGGCTCGGCGCCGTCGCCGGCCACCGGGTGCGGGCACTGGGGGTGGAGCATTTCGGCCAGACCGGGACGCTCGCCGACCTCTATGCCCATTACGGCCTCGACATCGCCGCCATCATCGCCGCCGCCCAGGGCATCTCCTCCGGCCGGCCGCTTCGGCACCTGAAGGCGGTGTGAGGCGCGGCCGGCCCGGCCCAGGATGGCACTGGACTCTGGCGGTTCCCCGCTCCGGCCGCGAAGATCGATCCGTGTTCCCGCGTCGGACCTTCGCGCGACCGCTTGTCCTCCGCCCAATCGTCCGCTAGAAGCGCACGACCACGCCACCGGCGTCATGGATATCCTCGCGGAATTCCTCCGGCGCCGGCTCTGCGGAGAGGTGGCAGAGTGGTCGAATGCACCGCACTCGAAATGCGGCATACGGGCAACCGTATCGGGGGTTCGAATCCCTCCCTCTCCGCCA
>JAYSCE010000412.1:0-4216 GCA_041915035.1 Xanthobacter sp. | reverse complement strand
TGGTCGGCATCTATCTCGGCTACGACAAGCCCAAGCCCATGGGCAAGGGCTCCACCGGCGGCCTGCTGTCGGCGCCCATCGCCCGCGACTTCATGAAGGTGGCCATCGCCGACCGCCCCGCCATTCCGTTCCGCGTGCCCGCCGGCATCAAGCTGGTGCGGATCGACCGCAAGAGCGGCCAGCGCACCAGTGCGGGCGACAGCAATGCCATCCTCGAAGCGTTCAAGCCGGGCACCGCCCCGCCGGATGGCTATTCGGTGGCCGGCTATGCGGGCACGGACGGGTCCAATCCCGAGCCCGTCACCCCGGTGGCCCGTAGCGGGTCCGGCGGCCTCTACTGACGGCTGTTTCCCCCACCGTGCTGCGCGCTTCCCCCGCAGCCGCTGGCGGTGCGCCCTTCCCACGCCGTCCTGATGCTTGAGCGTTGCTGTGCGTCAGTATGCTGCAGCGGGCTGGATCAGCCGGCTACCCATCACTGCACCGCAGCAATCCCAGCACATTCCGCGGGGGAATGGGCGGCGACGATGCGTGACCGGACAGCACCGCCAGCCCGGAATTTGACGCAGATTAACCTCATTCTCGTACCGTTCCTGTACAAGCGGGCGGAGATAGGTAAGCTAGTCACGTATGCCGGTAAGCTGAAGATATTGCGGGCGGACGGCTTTGTGGCGTCCTCTTGACGCTGAGGGCCGATAGTCGGGAGCTTCAGCCATGGACTGGAAAATGGCGGATCGCCTAGCTGCTGCCCGCGCCCACGGCCGCGAGGCCGTTGTCTTCTTCGACCAGAATAATCTCGTCACCTTCATCAACACGGCCGCCGAACGCCTGTGGGGACTGAGCCAAGCCGACGCCATCGGGCGCGATGTGGGCGAACTCATCCCCGGAGCCGAGTTTCCGCCCGGTGGCGCAGGCCGTGTCGGGACAGGCGATACGGGGCGGGCCAGCGAACTCCCCCTCTCGATCATGCGTGGCGACGGCTCGCGGGTGGAGGGGGTCGTCTCCGTCACCCGCGCCCAGCACAAGCGCGAGACCTGCTATATCGCCTTCGTGCGCCCCACGGTGAGCACCTCCGCGGAGCACAAGGGCCTCGGAATCCTCGCCGCCGTCGCCGAAAAGACCGACCGTGGCGTGCTCGTGGCCGATGCGCACGGCAAGGTGATCTACGCCAACCCGGCATTCCGTGACATGGTGGACCCTGGCGCCGAAGACGCCGCCAGCCTCACGCTGGCCGAGTTGTTCGCCGGGCGGTTCGGCAACGCCGGTTTCGCGGAGCGGATCACGGACGCCATGGAACGGCGCATCGCCCTCGCAGAGGACGTTCCGCTCAAGCGCGCATCGGGAATGGAGGTCTGGGTGTCGGCCAACGTCACGCCGGTCGTGGACCGCCATACCGGCGAGCTGGAGCAGGTCGTCGTCGTCGTCGCCGACATCACCCACACCCGGCTGGTCGAAGACCTCCAGCGCCAGGTTCTTGGCGCGCTGGCCGCCGATGCGCCCATGGCGGACATCATGGACATCCTGTGCCGCAAGGTGCAGGGCCTCGCCCCGGATGCGCTGTGCTCGATCCTGGGCGTCACGGCGGACGATCGCCTCACCGTGCTCGCCGCGCCGAGCCTGCCAGAGGCATTCACCGCGGCGGTCGAGGGGCTTCCCATCGGCCCGAAGAGCGGAAGTTGCGGCACGGCTGCCTTCCGCGGCACCCCGGTGCTGGTGGACGACATCGCCACCAGCCCCCTCTGGGAGGATTTCCGGGACCTGCCCATTCCGCCCGAAATCACCGGCTGCTGGTCGATCCCGGTGAAGCTGCGCGGCGGCAAGGTGGCGGCCACCTTCGCCTTCTATTTCCAGACCGCGCGCGGCCCGACACCGTGGCTGGAGAACGTCGTCGCGGCCTGCTCCGATCTCTGCGCGCTGGCGCTGGAGCGCTTCGAGGCCAAGAAGCGCATCGAGATGCTGGCCAATGTGGACACGCTGACCGGCCTCGCCAACCGCCGCCAGCTCCACGCCGTTCTCGAGGAAATGCTGGTGGAGGCCCGCACGCTGGAGCAACCGCTCGCCGTGCTCTTCCTCGACATCGACCATTTCAAGGACGTGAATGAGACCCTCGGCCATTCCACGGGCGACCAGCTTCTGGTGGAGGTCTCGCGGCGCCTCAAGGCGCAGCTGCGCACCGGCGACGTGGTGGGCCGCACCGGCGGCGACGAATTCCTCATTCTGGTGCATGACTGCACGGCGGAGGAGGCGGCCCGCATCGCCCGGCGGCTGCTGGAATATGTGGCGGCGCCCATCACCGCCCAGGCCCTTCACCTCACCATGTCCGCCTCGGTGGGCATCGTGCTCTATCCCGAACATGGGGCGGACGCGGAAACGCTGCTGAAGCACGCCGACGCCGCTGTGCACGAGGCGAAGCGGAAGGGCCGCGGCAAGTTCCATTTCTTCACCGAGGAGCTGAACCGGCGGGTGCTCGACCGGCTGGTGTTGTCGGTGGCGCTCCGCGAAGCGATCCAGAACCGGGCGTTGCGCCTTGTGTACCAGCCGCAGGTGCTGCTCGCCTCCGGCGCGCTCCACGGCGTGGAGGCGCTCGCCCGCTGGACGGATCCGATCCACGGCGACGTCCCAGCCACCCGCTTCATTCCCCTCGCCGAGGAATATGGCCTCATCGAGAGCATTGACGAATGGGCGGTCGAAGCGTCCTGCCAGCGCATCGCCGCCTGGCGCCAGGAAGGCGTGGAGGTGCCGCACGTCTCGGTGAACCTCTCGCCGCTCAGCTTCCGCAGCGGTGATATCGTCGGCTTCATCTCCGGTGCGCTGCGCGAGTACGGCCTCAAGCCGTCGGACCTCAGGGTCGAGATCACCGAACGGGTGATGATGGACCAGCACCCGAACTCGTTCGCGACCGCGCGGGCCATCGAGGCCCTCGGCGTGCGCATCGCCATGGACGATTTCGGCACCGGCTATTCCAGCCTCAGCGCCCTCTCCCGCCTGCCCATCGCCGAGCTGAAGATCGATCGCTCCTTCATGCTCTCCATCGAGCAGGACCAGAACGCCCAGGCCCTGGCCACGGCGGTGATCCGCATCGGCCACAGCCTCGGCATGACGGTGGTCGCGGAGGGCGTGGAGACGCAGGCCCAGGCCGATCTGCTGCGATTCCTCGGCTGCCATGCCGCGCAGGGTTTCCTGTTCGCCCGCCCCATTGAAGCTGCGGACATCGGCACCTGGCTCGCAGCGCAACGCGCCAAATGAGCCATTTCCCCATCTGATCGCCCTCCCCGCCGGCCCGGCGTTTACACCTGCGCCCCTCGCCGCTATTTTCCGCGGCCCTCAGCCGGAGAAAGATGAGCCATGCGCGCGGAACTCGCCGCAAAAGTCGACGAGATCAAAGCCTCCCTCGACCTGTTGCGGTCCCACCTCGACGTGGAGCGCTCGCGCCGTCGTCTCGCGGAGCTGAATGCCATCGTGGAAGACCCCAAGCTGTGGGACGATCCCGAGCGGGCGCAGAAGCTGATGCAGGAACGCACCAGCCTGGAGGATGGCCTCGGCGCCATCGACCGGGTGGAGCGCGACCTTGCCGACAATATCGAGCTGATCGATCTCGGCGAGTCTGAAGGCGACGAGGGCGTGATCTCCGAGGCCGCAGCATCCCTCGACGGGCTGAAGGCGGAACTGGCCCGGCGCGAGCTGGAGGCTTTGCTCTCGGGCGAGGCCGATTCCAACGACACCTATCTCGAAGTCCACGCCGGCGCGGGCGGCACCGACAGCCAGGACTGGGCGGAGATGCTGCTGCGCATGTACCGCCGCTGGTGCGAACGGCACGGCTTCAAGGTGGAGCTGATGGACGAGAGCCAGGGCGAACAGGCCGGCCTGAAGTCCGCCACCATCCAGGTGAAGGGGCACAACGCGTACGGCTGGCTGAAGACCGAGGCCGGCGTCCACCGCCTCGTGCGCATTTCCCCGTTCGATTCCAACGCGCGGCGGCAGACGTCGTTCGCGTCGGTGGATGTCTATCCCGTGGTGGACGACCGCATCGTGGTGGACATCAAGGAAGCCGACGTGCGAGTGGACACCATGCGCTCCGGGGGCGCCGGTGGCCAGCACGTGAACAAGACGGAATCGGCGGTGCGCCTCACCCACATCCCCACCGGCATCGCCGTGGTGAGCGAGGGCGACCGCTCCCAGCACAAGAACCGCGCCACCGCCTGGAACATGCTGCGCGCCA
>JAYSCE010000411.1:2492-4221 GCA_041915035.1 Xanthobacter sp. | reverse complement strand
CCTCGGGGGTGATCGCCGCCTCCGGCACGCTGGCTCAGATCATTCCGCCCTCGCTGGTGCTGATCATCCTGGCCGATCAGCTCGGCCGTTCCGTCGGCGATCTGTACAAGGGGGCCTTCATCCCCGGCTTCGTGCTGACGGGTCTTTATGTGGGCTTCGTGCTGCTGGTCACCCTGTGGCGGCCGAACTGGGCGCCGGCGCTGCCGCTCAGCGCCCGAACCATTCGCGAAGACAGCGGTGCCAGTGGCCTGCGGTCGCTGGGCGTGCTGGTGCTGCTCACGGTGGTGCTTGCGGTGCTGTTCGCGCAGCAGCGCCCGGCCGAAGCCCCGCGGGACGAAACCATCGTGCTGTCGATGTGCGTGGGCGTGGCGGTGGCGTTCTCGCTGGCGGTGTTGAACCGGCTGTTCAAGCTCAGGCTGCTCTCGCGCATGGCCGAGCGGGTGACTTTCGTGCTGATCCCGCCGCTCGCGCTGATCTTCCTGGTGCTGGGCACGATCTTCCTGGGCATCGCCACGCCAACAGAGGGCGGCGCCATGGGCGCGGTGGGCGCCCTTGTGATGGCGTTGGCGCGCCGCCGCCTGCAGCTGCCGCTGTTGAAGCAGGCCATGGACACGACCATGAAGCTCAGCTGCTTCGTGGTCTTCATCCTGATCGGCTCCACCGTCTTCAGCCTGGCCTTCCAGGGCGTGGACGGCCCGCGCTGGGTGGAGCATCTGCTGACCTCGCTGCCGGGCGGTCAGCTGGGCTTTCTGATCGTGGTGAACGTGCTGGTCTTCGTGCTGGCCTTCTTCCTGGACTTCTTCGAGCTCAGCTTCATCGTCGTACCCCTGCTGGGGCCGGTGGCTGAAAAGCTGGGCATCGACCTGGTGTGGTTCGGCGTGCTGCTGGCGGTGAACATGCAGACCTCGTTCATGCACCCGCCGTTCGGCTTCGCCCTGTTCTTCCTGCGTTCGGTGGCGGCGAAGGTGCCCTATGTGGACCGGGTGACGGGCAAGATGATGCAGCCCGTGACCACCGGGCAGATCTACTGGGGCGCCGTGCCGTTCGTGTGCATCCAGCTCGTCATGGTGGCGCTCATCATCCTCTTCCCCGGCATGGTGACCCACTACAAGAGCGGCGGCGTGCAGCTCGACCAGCAGCAGATCCAGCAGCAGTTCGAGAACCTTTCGCCCGGCCTCGATGCCGCGCCGCCGCCGCCGCTGGACCTCGGCTTCGGGAAATAGCAGCCCCCGGCGGGCTGGGCTTGCCCTCCTAAGGGCGCATTCGGAATGGACATGACGGGGCGGAGGGCTTCAGTTCCTCCGCCCCGTCGTGCATTCGTGGTGACGGGGGAGGCCTTGCGATTCGCGGCGTGCCGCGGACGCCGGGTCCATCGACAAATCGAGATGCTGGACCGGCCGGGGCGACCGCCAGCGTGGCGCAGTCCGGGTGACCCAAACGGGCGCGGCCGAGCGTGCGGAGGTGAATGCGATGAACCCGAGGCCCGACTTCTGTCCCGGCTGCGGGGCGCAGGTCTATCCCGAGGAGGCCCATTGCCCCTTCTGCGGCCGCAAGCTCCACACGAGCCTCCTGATGCCCTTCCTCGTGGGCGTCGGCGGCACGGTGGTTGCGCTGGTCTCGGGTGGCCTCGTCTGGTGGGTGATGTCGGGCGAGCCCGGCGAGGCACCGGACGCGCAGCCGCAGGCCCAGGCCACGGCCCCGGCGCCCGCCACTCCCGTGCCCCAGACAC
>JAYSCE010000411.1:0-2482 GCA_041915035.1 Xanthobacter sp. | reverse complement strand
CTCAGATACCCGCCCCGCCTCCGGCGCAGGCGGCCGCCCCGGCGCAGCCGGAGCCGCCCGCGGCCGCCCCCGCCGCGCCCGGACAGGAGGCCGCGCTGCCGCTGCCCACGGTGAACAGCCCCGTTTCTGCCCCTGCGGCAGATGCCGCCGCGCGCCGGGCTTTCGCCAAGAGCAAGCAGGACAGCTTCGCCCAGAACGGCCTCGACCTCACCGTGACGGCCGGCGGCGACGACGCGACGCTCCTCACCATCAAGTTCAACTTTCCGGCCAAGACGGCGGCCGAGCTGATCGTCGCCGGGCCCTTCCCCAAGCAGTGCGAGCAGCGCGGCTTCCGGCAGGTCTTGTTCGTCGATCCGTCCGGCATCACATGGATCTATGATATCGCCACCCAGCAGATGACGCAGAAATGAGCGCAGCAGGCGACACCGAAGCTTCCCCCGCCGCCGGCCTCAAGCTGGTGCTGTTCGATTGCGACGGCACGCTGGTGGACAGCCAGCACCTGATCGTGTCCGCCATGCACGACGTCCATGCAGCTCACGGCGTACCCGTGCCCGACCGGGAGAAGCTGCTCTCGCTGGTGGGCCTCTCGCTGCCGCAGGCGTTTTCGGTGCTGTCGCAGGGGGATGCGTCCTATCCCATCCAGGCGATGGTCGATGCCTACAAGGTCGCCTTCAACCGCCTGCTGAATGCCGAGGCGCCGGAGCCCATGTTCGACGGCGCCCGCGAGGTGCTGGAGGAACTGCATCGCCGGGACGACGTGGTGCTGGGCATCGCCACCGGCAAGTCCCGGCGCGGGGTGGACCGCATCCTCGCCGTGCATGGCATGGAGGGCTGGTTCTCCACCATCCAGACCGCCGACACGGCGCCCTCCAAGCCTCATCCGGCCATGGTGTTCCAGGCCATGGGGGAGATCGGCGCGCGACCCGAGGATACGGTGGTGATCGGCGATACCACCTATGACATCTCCATGGCCCTGCAGGCCGGGGCCTCGGCGCTCGGCGTCGCCTGGGGCTATCATGGAACGCCGGAACTGGAGCGGGCGGGCGCCGACCGCATCGTCCGGCATTTCCGCGAGGTGCCCGACGCCATCGCCGAGCTTCTGGCCCGCCGCCGCGTCGTGATCTGAGGACAGTCGAGATGCGCGAGTTCCTGGAAGATGTGGAGAACGGCGACCCGGGCGATCCCGTCGCCCGTGCCCGCGCCGCCCAGAAGGCGCCCCTGCCCAAGCGCTTCTACAAAGATGTGAGCGTGGGCGAGGGGGAGGGCGGCTATACCATCCTGCTCGACGGGCGGCCGGTGCGCACGCCCGCCCGCGGCCTGCTCAAGGCGCCGACCCGTGCCCTCGCCGAGGCCATGGCGGCCGAATGGGCGGCCCAGCAGACCGAGATCGACCCCTTCACCATGCCGCTGACCCGCCTCGTCAATGTCGCCCTCGACCGGGTGGCGCCGGAGGCGCAGGCGGTGGCGGACGAGGTGGTGAACTACGCCGGCACCGACATGCTGTTCTACCGCGCCGATGGCCCGCAGAAGCTGGTGGACCGGCAAGCGAAGCACTGGGACGCCGTGCTGGACTGGATGAACGCCGCCTACGGCGCGCGCTTCTTCCTCGCCGAGGGCATCACCCATGTGGCGCAGCCGGAGGAGGCGCTGGCGAAGGTGCGGGCGCTGGTGCCGGCGGATCCTCTGCGCCTCGCGGCGGTGCATTCCATGACGACGCTCACCGGCTCGGCGCTGCTGGCGCTGGCGGTGGCGGAAGGCGCGCTCTCCGCCGACGCCGCCTGGACCGCGGCGCATGTGGACGAGGATTTCAACCGCGAGCAGTGGGGCGAGGACGAACTCGCCACTCAGCGCCGCGCCGCCCGCCGCACCGAGATGGACGCGGCCGCGCAGGCGCTGGCGCTGGTGGGTTGATCTCTCGCTGACCGGGGCTGGCCTGATGGACGAGGATGCGATTGCCGACCTGTTCGCCGCCTTCGGCCCGGTGGCGGTCAAGCGCATGTTCGGCGGGGCCGGGCTCTATGCGGACGGGCTGATGTTCGCCCTCTGGGCCGGGGAGACGTTCTATCTCAAGGCCGATGCGGCGCTGGCCGAGGATCTGAAGGGGCGGGGATCGGTCCCCTTCAGCTATGAGGCCAAGGGGGTCGTGCGCACCATGGGCGGCTACTGGTCCGTGCCCGAGGCGGCGCTGGACGATGCCGACGATCTCGCCGCCCTCGCCCGCCGCGCCCTCTTCGTGGCCCATGCGGCCAGCGAGGCCAAAGCCCGGCCGATAGGCCGGGCGTCCACGGACAAAGCGAACCCGACAGGCCGAGCGTCGGGCAAGAAATCCCCCGCCAAAAAGAAAAGCGCGCCGGCCCAAGGCTGAGCGGCGCGCCGATCCATCTGGAAACTCAAGAAGAAGCGCCGTCCCGAAGGCCGGCGCGATCCCTTACGCGCCGGCCTTCACGCCCACGGCGCTCGGAGGTCGGCAGATCGGAAGAGC
>JAYSCE010000410.1:0-4255 GCA_041915035.1 Xanthobacter sp. | reverse complement strand
CCAGCGTCAGTTCCTTAGCGCTAGCCATGCTTGCGGTGTTCGTGCCGCTGGTGACGGCACAGGCGTGGCGCTATCGCCAGCTCCATTGGGAGGCGGGGATGATCGGCCAGTCGCTCTATCTGGAGGCGGAGGCGGCGGGCTTCCGCGGCACCGGCATCGGCTGCTTCTTCGACGATGACCTGCACCAGCTTTTGGGGCTCGAAGGCGCCGCCTTCCAGTCCATCTACCACTTCACCGTCGGGCGCGCCGCCGTCGACGACCGCATCACCACGGAGCCGGCCTATCCCGGCCGGGGCGCGTGAGCGGAGGGGGACATCATGAGACAGCGCACGCCCTTCCGCCGCATTGGCGTGGACGAGGCGGTGGCCATCGTGGGCACGGGCAAGGCCGTGCTGCTCGATGTGCGCGATGCCAATTCCTACGCCGCCGGCCATGTGGAGGGCGCGCGGAACATGGCCTTCGGCAATCTCGGCGACATCATCGGCACGACGCCGAAGACGCAGCCGGTGGTCATCTATTGCTATCACGGCAATGCCAGCCAGGAGTATGCGCAGGCCCTGTCTGATTTCGGCTTCTGCGACGTGACGAGCGTGGACGGCGGCTATGAGGCCTGGTTCAACCACGCGCAGGCGCAAAAGCCCGGCGCCGCGCTCGAGCCCGCGCTCTCGGCCTGGATCGCCAGCCGTGGTTTCCCGCCGGACGGATTGAACGCCACCGCCGAGAACGGGATGACGCCGCTGATGAAGGCCTGCGCCGAAGGCCTCGCCGATACTGTTTCTGCCCTCATCGCGGCCGGTGCCGCCCCCGACATCCGCAATGCCGACGGCAACACGGCGCTGTGGATCGCCTGCGTTGGCGATCATCTCGACATCATCGACGCGCTGGTGGATGCGGGCATCGCGCTCGACAGCGCCAACGACAATGGCGCCACGGCGCTGATGTATGCCGCCTCGGCCGGCAAGGCGGGTGTGGTCGAAAAACTGCTCGCGCGCGGCGCCGATCCCCGGCCCGAGACGCTGGACGGCTTCTCCGCGCTTGATCTCGCCTCCACCGTCGAGTGTCTCACGCTGCTGCGGCGCGCGACCAAAGCGGCCAAAGTGACGACGCCGGCCTGACGTCCAAGTGTCGCGTCACGCTTTGTCCCGTGGACCGGGACGTCTACCAGCGCTAAGCCTCCTCCTGTATCGGCTCTGACGCAGGACGCGGCGCATGACCTACCGCTGGTGGACACAGGCGACGGTGGACGCCCTCCTCGCCGAGGATGCGCCCTATGGCGATCTGACGACCGAAAGCCTCGGCCTCGCCGGGCGCGACGCACGCCTCTCCATGGCGGTGCGCGGCGACACGACGCTGTGCGGGGTAGAACTGGCGCGCGAACTGTTCCTGACGGCCGGCGTCAAGGCCGATCTGCTGGCGGCGAGCGGGGCAAGGGTGCCGAAGGGCGACACCTTCCTTCTCGCCGAGGGCCCGGCCGGCCCCATCTTCCGGGCATGGAAGGTGGCGCAGACGCTGGTGGAATACCTCTCCGGCATCGCCACCCTCACCGCCGACATCGTGGCCGCCGCGCGGGCGGTTTCACCCGAGGTTGCGGTGGTGACCACGCGCAAGACCCTGCCGGGCGCGAAAGCCCAGATGATCGCCGCCATCCGCGCCGGCGGGGCCTTCCCGCACCGGCTCGGCCTTTCGGAAACCCTCCTTCTGTTTCCCGAACACGCCGCCTTCCTCGCCGACCCCGCGGAGGGGATTGCGCTGTTGCGCCGTCAGGCGCCGGAGAAGAAGGTGGTGGTGGAGGTGAAGACGCCGGAGGAGGCGGAGGCAATTCTTCCCGCGCGGCCGGACGTGCTCCAGTGCGAGAAGATGACGCCGGACGACATCCGCCGGGTGGTCGCTGCCACCATCGAGCGCTCGCCATCCACCAAGGTGGCGGCGGCCGGCGGGGTCAACCTCTCCAATGCCGCCGCCTATGCCGCGGCTGGTGCCCACGTGCTGGTGACGTCCGCGCCCTATTGGGCGAAGCCTGCCGACGTGAAGGTGGTGATCGGCCCGGCCTGAGCAGGCGGGCCGCGGGAGACCTGTCTTTCACGGCCACAGACTGTGGCTCTTCTGCCCTCGGGCGTGATTTCGGCGACGTCGGCCAAGAAATGCGGTAACGCAGACAGGCCGCTACGTAGTTATACGTATGTGCGATTCCGACAAGACGGTGTGTCGCACGGGTCTCGTCTGTCGCGATCCTGTCGAACCTCGGACACGCTGGCCGGCTGTCGGCTTTGCGACAGATTCGCGATGCGCGGTTTTCATCGATTCCAGAATGACTTGCGGGGGTGGCATGGGCTTTGCGTGACCTCTGCCAGGCGCTGCTGGCCCGAGGTGGTCGGGATCGACGATCCGGCTCACCGCAGGCGCGGTTCAGCACCAGGGCCTTAGGGCCACGGGACTTGAGGAAGACACCATGCTCGCGAAGTCTCCATCGGTGACATCTGGGCGCTCCGGCCGGGCCTCGGCGGAGGCTGGCGGTTCGGCGAAGGGGGCTGCAGCCACCCGCACGGTCTTCCTTAACGACACCACGCTCCGAGATGGAGAACAGGCGCCCGGCGTCGCCTTCACCCGCAAGGAGAAGATCGAGATCGCCGAGGCGCTGGCCGCCGCCGGCGTGCCCGAGATCGAGGCCGGCACCCCCGCCATGGGTGATGAGGAGATCGAGACGCTGCGCTCCATCGTCTCGCTCAAGCTGCCGCTCCGCGTTGCCGCGTGGTGCCGCATGAGCGAGGAGGACCTGTTCGCGGCCGTCTCGGCCGGGGTGAGCTACGTCAATCTCTCCGTCCCCACCTCCGACCGCCAGCTTCAGGGCAAGCTGAACCGCGATCGCGAGTGGGCTCTGGCGGCACTCAAGCATGTGGCGACGCTGGCCACCAAGCTCGGCTTCACCGTCGCCATCGGTTGCGAGGACGCTTCCCGCGCCGATCCGGACTTCCTGTGCCGCGTGGCCGAGGCGGCGCGGGAGGCGGGGGCCTTCCGCCTGCGCCTCGCCGACACGCTGGGCGTGCTCGACCCTTTCTCCACCTATGCGCTGGTGCGCCGGGTGGCCAATGCGACGGACCTCGAGATCGAGTTCCACGCCCATGACGATCTCGGCCTTGCTACTGCGAACACCCTCGCCGCCGTCACCGGCGGTGCCCGCCATGCCAGCGTGACCGTGGTCGGGCTCGGCGAGCGGGCCGGCAACGCGGCGCTGGAGGAGGTGGCCATCGCGCTGCGCCAGACCGCCCGCGCCGAAAGCGGCATCGATCCCCGCGCCCTGCGCCCGCTGGCCGAAAAGGTGATGGCCGCCGCCGGCCGCCCCATGCCGCGCACCAAGGCCATCGTGGGCGAGGACGTGTTCACCCACGAAAGTGGCATCCATGTCGCCGGCCTGCTGAAGGACCGGGGCACCTACGAGGCATTGAACCCCGAGCTTCTGGGCCGCTCCCATCGCGTGGTGCTCGGCAAGCATTCCGGTCTTGCCGCGATCTCCAAGGCCCTCGCCGACGAGGGGCTGACGGTGGACGAGGCGCGCGGTCGCGCCATCCTCGCCCGGGTGCGCGACTTTTCCGTCCGCACCAAGGAGACGGTGACGCCCCAGGTGCTCCGCCGCTTCTACGAGGACAGCTTCACCGAAGAGGCGCTGAAGCGCCGCCACGCAGCCGTGATGGGAGCCTGACCCATGATCATGGGAAGCCCGAAGTGGCATGGGACCGAGGTGCCCCTCTCAGCGGCCGCTGCGGCGGACGCGCCGGCGGCATCTTTCACGGTGTGGCAGCTCATCCGCGAGGACGTGAACTGCGTGAAGGCGCGCGACCCGGCGGCCCGGCACACCTTCGAGATCGTCCTCACCTATCCCGGCGTCCACGCCATCATCTGGCACCGGCTCGCGAGCCGGCTCTGGCGGCGGGGGGTGAAATTCCCGGCCCGCTTCCTCTCCTGGCTGGGACGCTTCCTGACGAATGTGGACATCCACCCCGGAGCTACCATCGGCCGGCGCTTCTTCATCGATCACGGCGCCTGCGTGGTGATCGGCGAGACCGCCGAGATCGGGGATGACGTAACTCTTTACCATGGCGTGACCCTCGGCGGCACGTCCTGGACGGCAGGCAAGCGCCATCCCACGTTGCGCAACGGTGTGCTGGTGGGGGCGGGGGCAAAGATCCTCGGGCCGATCACGGTCGGTGCCGGATGCCGGATCGGTGCCAATTCTGTGGTCATCGAGGATGTCCCGCCG
>JAYSCE010000409.1:0-4264 GCA_041915035.1 Xanthobacter sp. | reverse complement strand
GGCTGACACAATTGCGTCCCCGCCCCCGTCAACCACAGCGTTCTGCCAAGCTTCCACCGCCTTTATTTCGCCCTTGCGGGGGCAAGTGCAGGCGGATACCTTCCTGGTATATTGTCGACAGCAAGATCGGCAGGGCCGCCGCGGGCATCTCAGATGTTTCCGATGCGGCACAAGCGGAGCCATTCCGCGCCTCAGGCGCAACTGGCTCCGATGGGGACGGGAAGCGGCCGCGGGGAGGGGGCATCATCCCCACGCCTCGTCACACGGCTCATGTTGTCACGACTGAAGCTCGATCCCTTTCTCGTCGCCCTCGCCACCGCCGTCGTCCTTGCCCTCGCCTGGCCCAGACCGGGCGTAACCGGCGGCATCCTCCATGCCGACAAGGCGGCAACGTGGGGCGTGGCGGTCATCTTCCTGCTCTATGGCGTCTCGCTCTCCCCGCGGCGGCTCTTCGAGAGCGCGGCGCGCTGGGACCTCCACCTCGTGGTGCAGGCCACCACCTTTCTTGCCTTCCCTGCCGTGGTGGTGGGTGCGCTGGCGCTGGCCGGCGGGCTCTTCCCGGAGCCGCTCGCCATTGGCTTCTTCTTCCTCGCGGCGCTGCCCTCCACCGTGTCGTCCTCGGTGGCGATGACCTCTCTGGCGCGGGGCAACGTGCCGGTGGCCATCTTCAACGCCTCCATCTCCAGCCTCATCGGCGTGTTCGCCACCCCGGCCTTGATGGCGTGGTATCTCCACGCGACGGGCGACGGGCTTGACCTCGGCGCGGTGATCCTGAAGCTGGTGACGCTGGTGGTTCTGCCCCTCGCCATCGGGCAGGCGCTGCGGCCGCTGCTGCTCAAGACCGTGGAGCGCCACCGCGCGGTGGTGAAGGCGGCGGATCGGGTGGTGATCCTCGCCATCGTCTACAATTCCTTCTGCGACAGCGTGGTCTCGGGTGTGTGGAAGGGGCTCAGCCCGCTTCTGCTGGCCGAGGTGATCGTCGCCGTCGTCGGCTTGTTCGCGGTCGTCTACGCGCTGACCCGCGGGGTGTGCCGGCTGATGGGCTTTTCCGCCCCGGACACGGTGGCGGTGGCCTTCTGCGGCTCCAAGAAGTCGCTGGCGACGGGCCTGCCCATGGCGCACGTGATGTTCGGTGCGGCGCCTGCCCTGTCGCTCATCATCACGCCCATCATGCTCTACCACTTTCTCCAGCTGGTCATCGTCGGCGTCATCGCCAACCGGTTCGCCTCGCGGGCAGAAGCGCTGGCGATCATGGAGGCGGAGGAAAGTGAGCCCTCGCTGATCGCCGAGGACGACGCTTTGCCCCTCCCGGAGCCCACGCGCACGAGAGCGTGACGGGCTCCCCATCGGAGCACCCCCGTCTTGACCGCGTCACCGGCGCCGTCCCACATTGGAGGAATGAAAAACGGCCGGCTGCCGTAAACGCCGGACGCGGGGACGAACCCCGCGCCGCAACGATGCCCGGGCAACCGGGGGCCGGCCCAGGGAGGTGAGGCATGTCCGAGGCGACGACCATCGTTCGCGTCCCCGTCCGTCTGACCGTGAACGGCAAGTCCGTCTCAGCCGAGATCGATCCGCGCACCCTGCTTGTGCAGTTCCTGCGCGAGACGCTGGACCTGACCGGTACGCACGTGGGCTGCGACACCAGCCAGTGCGGAGCCTGCGTCGTCCATCTCGACGGGGTGGCGGTGAAGTCCTGCACCATGCTCGCCGCGCAGGCGGACGGTGCCTCCGTCACCACCATCGAGGGGCTGGCGACCGGCGGCAAGCTGCACCCCATGCAGGAAGCCTTCCGCGAGAATCATGGCCTCCAGTGCGGCTTCTGCACGCCGGGCATGATCATGAGCGCGGTGGATCTCGTGGCCCGCTTCGGCCCGGACCTCGACGAGGCGACCATCCGCGAGAACCTCGACGGCAACATCTGCCGTTGCACGGGCTACCATAACATCGTCAAGGCCGTCGCCGCGGGCGCCGCCGCCATGGGCGCAGCCGAGGCGCCGCGCGCCGCCGAATAGGCGGCTGGCGCACCCCGTCCGCCACGCATTTCGCAGACATAGCCCGCCCGCAAAGGGCGGCGCCGGGAGGATCCCGATGAACGCCAGCGTTTCCAGCTCCGTCACGCCCATCGGCGCCGCGGTCCGGCGCAAGGAAGACCACCGCTTCATCACCGGCAAGGGCCGCTACACGGACGATCTCGATCGTCCGGGGCAGGCCTACGCCTATTTCGTCCGCTCGCCCTACGCGCACGCCCGCATCCGCCACATCGACGCGACCGCGGCGAAGGCCATGCCCGGCGTCGTGGACGTGCTGACCGGCGCGGACCTCGCCGCCGATGGGCTCGGCGACCTCATCTGCGGCTGGATGATCCATTCCAAGGACGGCAGCCCCATGAAGATGGGCTCCCATCCGGCGCTGGCGAAGGAGAAGGTGCGCTATGTGGGCGATCACGTGGCCGTGGTCATCGCCGAGACCCTGAACCAGGCGAAGGACGCCGCGCTCGCTGTGGAGGTGGAATACGAGCTTCTCCCCGCCGTCGCGGACCTTGCCACGGCGACAGAGGGAGAGCAGATCCACGACTGCGCCCCGCGCAACACCGCTTTCGAGTGGGAACTGGGCGACAAGGCCGCCACCGAGGCGGCGTTCGCCCGCGCGGCGAAGGTAACGAGCATCGACATCGTCAACAACCGCCTCGCCCCCAACGCCATCGAGCCGCGCGCGGCCATCGGCGAATATGATTCCGGCGACGAGGCCTACACCCTCTGGACCACAAGCCAGAACCCGCATGTGGCCCGCCTCGTGCTCTCCGCCTTCGTCGGCATTGCGCCGGAGAACAAGCTGCGCGTGATCGCGCCTGATGTGGGCGGCGGCTTCGGCTCCAAGATTTTCATCTATGCGGAAGAGACCGTCTGCGCCTGGGCGGCGAAGAAGGTGGGCCGGCCGGTGAAGTGGACGGGCGATCGCTCGGAGGCCTTCCTCTCCGACGCCCACGGCCGCGACCACATCACCCACGCCGAGCTGGCAATGGACGAGGGCGGCCACATCATCGGCTTCCGCATCAAGACGCGCGCCAACATGGGGGCCTATCTCTCCACCTTCGCCTCTTCCATCCCCACCTATCTCTACGCGACGCTGTTGTCGGGCCAGTACGCCATCCCCGCCATCTATTGCGAGGTGGATGCCATCTACACCACCACCGCCCCGGTGGACGCCTATCGCGGCGCCGGGCGGCCGGAGGCGACTTTCCTTCTGGAGCGCATCGTGGAGAAGGCGGCGCGCGAGCGGGGGGAGGACCCGGCCGAGTTCCGGCGCCGCAATTTCATCAAGTCCTTCCCGCACCAGACGCCCGTCATCATGTGCTACGACGCGGGCGATTACGTCGCCTCCCTCGACAAGGCGCTGGAGGTGGCGGACTACAAGGGTTTCCCGGCGCGCCGCGCGGAGTCCGAGCGCAACGGCAAGCTGAGGGGCATCGGCCTTTCCGCCTATATCGAGGCCTGCGGCATCGCCCCATCCGCAGCGGTGGGTTCGCTGGGAGCCGGCGTCGGCCTGTGGGAGAGCGCAGAGGTGCGCGTGAATCCCACCGGCAACGTTGAAGTGCTCACCGGCTCGCACAGTCACGGGCAGGGACACGAAACCACCTTTGCCCAGCTCGTCTCCGCCCGTCTTGGCATCCCCATCGATCAGGTGAGCGTGGTTCACGGCGACACCGACAAGGTGCAGTTCGGCATGGGCACCTACGGCTCGCGCTCCGGCGCGGTGGGCATGTCGGCCATCGTGAAGGCGCTCGACAAGGTGGAGGCCAAGGCGAAGAAGATCGCCGCCCATATGCTGGAGGCCTCCGAAGGGGACATCGAGTTCAAGGACGGCAAGTTCACGGTTGCCGGCACGGACCGCTCGCTCGCCTTCGCCGAGGTGGCGCTCAACGCCTATGTGGCGCACAAATTCCCCACCTCGGAGATCGAGCCGGGGCTGAAGGAGGGGGCGTTCTACGACCCCACCAACTTCACCTTCCCCGCCGGCTGCCACATCTGCGAGCTGGAGGTGGACCCGGAGACCGGCGTCGTCGAGATCAAGTCCTTCGTGGCCATTGATGATTTCGGCGAGATCATCAATCCGATGATCGTGGAAGGGCAGGTCCACGGCGGCATCGGGCAGGGCATCGGCCAGGCGCTGATGGAAGGCGTCACCTATGACGAAGACGGCCAACTCGTGACCGGCTCCTACATGGACTACACCATGCCCCGCGCCGGTGATCTGCCCTCTT
>JAYSCE010000408.1:0-4265 GCA_041915035.1 Xanthobacter sp. | reverse complement strand
GCCACCTGGAGCGACATCGACACGGCCGTCCGGCGCCACGGGCTGACTCCCGCCCACTATGCGTTCGTGTCGGTGCCCGTGTGGCACATGGGCGGGAAGGTGGGCTATGCCCTCGGCCCGACCTGGCCGGTGGCGTGCATGGGCGACGACTGCCGCGGCTTCCTCATGAGCGACATCCAGCACGGCCAGAAAGGCGCCGACGCGGTGCTCGTGCTCGATGCCGGATCACCGGCGCAGATGAAGGACATGAGCCGGCGCTTCCAGAGCGTCGAACCTCTCGAGACGGTGAATATCCGCCACGCCGGGACAGCCGTCGCACGCGTGGTGCTGGCACTCGGGCACGGCTATCTCGGCGATCCCCCGCCGCGATAGGCCCGAGGGGGCTACCTTTGGCCACCCCGCCCCCTCCTGTTCAAAAACCCGGGCCGTGATAGCTTGACCTTGAGCGTCGCGAGAAGGGCGAGAGGCGACATGGCCGGAACTTTCGACTGGCTCGACAAGGGGATAGCTGAGGCGCTCGATGCCGTCCCCGTGCCGGTGTTCGTCAAGGACCAGGACAGCCGGTTCATTCTCATCAACCGGAGCTGCGAAGAGCAACTGGGCGTCCCGCGCGACAAGGTGATCGGCCGTACCGGAGAGGGCCTCTTCCCGCCCGGGCAGGTGACGCGCCTCATCGAGAACGATCGCCGCGCGATGGAGGGCTCCGCCGTCTCCTGCGAAGAGGTGGTGCGCAACCTCGCCACCCATCAGGATCGTACTGTGCGCACGATACGCCGGCCGATCCACGATCCGCTTGGCCGGACGCGATCGCTCGTCGGGGTGTCCATCGACATCACCGAGGCCAAGCAGACCGAACTCTCCCTGCGCGACAGCGAAGAAAAGCTGCGCGGCCTGTTCGAGCTTTCGCCTCTCGGCATCGTCCTCAATGGAATGGATGGCAAATTCCTCGAGTTCAATCCCGCTTTCACGGCCATCTGCGGGTATAGCGCCGAGGAGTTATCCCACCTCGATTACTGGAAGCTCACCCCGGAAACATACGCCACCGAGGAGCACACCCAGCTTCAGGCCCTGCTCACGCGCGGCCACTACGGTCCGTATGAGAAAGAATATATCCGCAAGGACGGCAGCCTCGTCCCCCTCCGCCTCACCGGCGTGCTGCTTCACGCCAGCGACGGCACGGCCTACATCTGGTCCATCGTCGAGGACATCACCGCGCAGAAGAAGGCGCAGGAAGCCGTCTGGTTCCACGCCAATTTCGACGACATCACCGCGCTGCCCAACCGGCGCCTGGTCTACCAGCGGCTTGACGAAGAAATCGCCCGGGCGCGTGAGAGCGGCCGGCGCATGGCGCTGCTGTTCGTCGACTTCGACCGCTTCAAGGAGATCAACGACGCCTTCGGCCACGACAAGGGCGACTTGCTGCTGAAGGAAGCCGCGCGCCGCCTCTCCGCCGCCCTGCACCCCGCCGACACGGTGGGCCGCCTCAACGGCGACGAATTCATGATCGTTGTCAGCACGCCGGAGGAGACGCAGCGGCTGGACGAACTGGCGGAGGCACTCAGGCAGGCACTGGGGGCGCCCTACCGGTTGGGTCCGGATCTCGCCTATTCTTCGGTGAGCATAGGCATCGCCGTCTTCCCCCAGGATGGCGAGAACGCCGACACGCTGGTGCGCCACGCCGACCAGGCCATGTACGAGGCCAAGGCGCTGGGCCGCAACCGCATCTGCTTCTTCCACCGCGCCCTGCAGGAAGAAGCCACGCGGCGCAGCCGCATCGCCAACGAATTGCGGGGCGCCATCGCCGGTGGGCAGTTCCGCCTGTTTTACCAGCCCATCCTCGACCTTGCGACGGGCGAGGTGGTGAAGGCAGAGGCGCTGCTGCGCTGGCAGCATCCTGAGCTGGGGCTGGTCGGCCCCGCCGACTTCATCCCCGTGGCCGAGCAGACGGGGGAGATCCTCGCCATCGGCCAATGGGTCTTCGAGGAGGTCCTGCGCCAGCTCGCCACCTGGGATGCGGCCGGAATGCCCCCCGTGCGCGTGGGCATCAACCGCTCGCCGGTGGAGTTCCGCCAGTCCGGCGACGTGCTCGCATCCTGGCCCGCCCGGCTCGCGGAGCACGGCCTCTGCGGACAGCGGCTGGTGGTGGAAATCACCGAAGGACTTTTGGTGGAGCTGGGCGACACGGTGCGCGATCAGTTCGAGCGCCTGCAACGGATGGGGATCGCCCTGTCCCTCGACGATTTCGGCACGGGCTATTCCTCGCTCGCCTATCTGCGGAAGTTCGACGTGGATTTCCTCAAGATAGACCGCGCCTTCGTGCAGGGTGTCGCGCCCGAAGCGGACGATCTCGCCTTGTGCGAGGCGATCATCGTGATGGCGCAGAAACTCGGCATCGAAGTGGTCGCCGAAGGCATCGAGACCGAAGACCAGCGGACCCTCCTCGCAACTGCCGGCTGCCGCCTCGGCCAGGGCTTCCTCTTCTCCCGTCCGCTTCCCGCAGACGCCTTCGCAGCTTTTGTGCGCGGGGCGGCGCGGCGCGACTGACGCGCGAGCGGAGCGGCGGGAATTGAGCAGCGGCGGGCATTTGCCCCGCCAGCCATGGCCTCAGCGACCGCAACATTGGCCGGATCGCATCAGGCATAAGGGCGCTTTGCCTCGAGCACCGCGGCAAGTGGAAAGCGTTGGCATCATGAGGTGTGCCGATATGATGCCGGTTGCATTCTGAGGGGATTCGCACCTTGTCGAGTTTCTACGAGCGGCCGATCCTGAATTCGCCCTATCGCCCACCCGCCTTGCACCACGCGCTTGATCAGCATGGGCAGCCGCTCGAAGGGGCGCCGCGGTCCGGACGGCGGCCGGCGCGATTCATTGCGCCCGTTCCCTCGTCACGGAAGAAGGGATCGGCGGGCCAGGGCGCCCTCGATCTTGAAACCTATACGGACTACGCCCTTATCAACGAGATCCGCGGCTACCTTGAAAGTTGGCGCGCGCTCCGCAACCCCGCCGACTGGGGTGTGACGGCGGCGACACAGCGCCTCCTGGAACACTGGCGGCACCACGCGTTCAACGGTCCCAAGCCGTTCTTCTGCCAGATCGAGGCGGTGGAGACCATCATCTGGCTGACCGAGGTCGCCCCCCGCCGGGCGGCGACGAAGGGCATCCTGGACCAGCTGGCCAAGGCCAACGAGGAGGCCAACCCTGCCCTCTTCCGCCTCGCCATGAAGATGGCGACGGGCACCGGCAAGACCACGGTGATGGCCATGCTGATCGCCTGGCAGGCGGTGAATGCGGCGCGCAAGGCGTCGAAAGACTTCTCCCGCGCCTTCCTCATCATCGCGCCGGGCATCACCATCCGCGACCGGCTGCGCGTGCTGCTGCCGAGCGAGCCGGACAATTATTTCGAGACGCGGGAGATCGTGCCGCCCGAGATGCTGCCGGACATTCGCCGCGCCGAGATCGTCATCACCAATTATCACGCCTTCCAGCACCGCGAGACACTGGCGCTGCCCAAGGTGGCGCGGAGCTTCCTGCAGGGTAATGCGCCCGAGCCCATCCGCACCATCGAGACCGATGCGGACATGCTGAAACGCGCCTGCGAGAAGCTTCTGAACTTCGAGCGCGTCAACGTCATCAATGACGAGGCCCATCACTGCTACCGCCACAAGGTGGGTGGCGACGAGGAGGGCAAGCTCACCGGCGAGGACAAGAAGGAGGCGGCCGAGAACGAGGAGGCCGCGCGGCTGTGGATCAACGGCATCGAGGCGCTGGACCGGCACCTCGCCAAGGGCGGGCGCGGGCGCGGCGTGCGGGCGGTCTATGACCTCTCCGCCACGCCCTTCTTCCTGCGCGGCTCAGGCTATCCGGAGGGCTATCTGTTTCCCTGGGTGGTGTCCGACTTCTCCCTGATGGACGCCATCGAGAGCGGCATCGTGAAGCTGCCGCGGGTCCCCGTGAGCGACAACCTGGCGCGGACGCAGACTGTGGTCTACCGCAACCTGTGGAAGGAGATCGGCAAGGACCTGCCGAAATCCACCTCCGGTGCCGGCAAGCTCAGCCCGCATGACCTGCCCAACCTGCTCACCACCGCGCTCCATGCCCTCTACAGCCATTATGAGAGTGTGTTTGCGGCGTGGGAGCGGGCGGGCATCGGCGTGCCGCCGGTGTTCATCGTGGTGTGCCAGAACACCGCCATCTCCAAACTGGTGTTCGACTGGATCGCCGGCTGGGAGAGCGGCGGTGAGGGCGAGCGGGCGGGCTTCTTCCCC
>JAYSCE010000407.1:0-4291 GCA_041915035.1 Xanthobacter sp. | reverse complement strand
GCCGGCATCCTCGCCGCGCTCACCGGCGACAATGGAACGGTCAACGTCACCACCAACGCCAAGGTCACGGCGGGCGCCACCGGCATCGATGCCGGCCTCACGGGCGCCGGGGGCACGGTGACGGTCAAGAACACGGCGGACATCGAGGCCACGGGCTCCGGCATCATCGCCCTCAACACCGGCGGCGCCACCACGGTCACGGTGGCCGGCAAGATCACGGCGGGTGGCAGCTACGGCGTCGGCGCCACCTCCGGCGGGACGGGCGCCGCCCGGGTTGACGTGGGCGCGGACATCACCAGCGCCGGCACCGGCGTCGTCGCGCAGACCGCCGGCACCGGCGCCGTGACGGTGACGCTGGCGGATGGCGTCCGCGTCCTCTCCGGCGGCACGGGCGTCCAGACGCTGGCGGGCGGGGGCGGCACCGCCAGCGTCACCCTCGGCACCGGGTCGCGCATCTATGGCGACTCGGGGCAGGTCGGCACCGGCAACGGCATCCGTGCCGACGGGACGGGCACGGTCGCGGTGGGCATCGGCAGCTTCAGCGTCGTCTCCGGCTCGGGCGCCTCCGAGGACGAGGCGGTGATCCGGGTGTCGAGCGGCACCGGCACCACCATCGACATCGGCAACGGGGCGCTGGTCAGCTCGTGGACTTACGCCGCTAACAACGACCTCGCCACCGCCGCCGGCCGCGTGGCGATCCGCGCGGATGCGGGCTCCACCACCGTCACCAACAACGGCACCGTGGTGGGCCGGGTGAGCTTCTCCGACGGCAACGACACCTTCAACAACCTCAGCTCCAACACCTGGGTCACCGTGGGCGTCAATAGCTTCGGCGGCGGCACGGACCAGGTGAACAACACCGGCCTCACCGTCACCGCGCTCAACGGCACGGTGGGGGAGACCACCACGTTCACCAGCCTCGAAACCTTCGTCAACGGCAGCACCGTCTCGACCGACGCCGGCCTCCTCACCATGATCGACGAGAAGCCGGGCCAGACCGCCTACAACGGCACCCGCGACGTGACCTATGTGAGCGGCGTGTTCGTGGGGCAGGGCAACAGCCGCCTCGGCATCGATGCGTATCTCGGCGGCCCCGGCTCCACCGCCGACAAGCTGGTGGTGGGCGGGCTCGATGCCAGCGGCAACCTTTTGCCCGCCGGCACGGTGGCGACGCAGGGCCAGACCGCCATCGTCATCAACGACGTGAGCGGCAGCGCCGGCGGCTACAATCCCAAGGGCATGATGGTGGTGGAGGTGGTGAACCCCAATGCCGTCTCCTACGGCAAGTACGGCACCCAGGAGGCGAGCTTCGTCATCTCCTCCGAGTCGGCCGGCTACGATCCCCGCTTCGGCGGCGTCATCGACAAGGGCGTGTTCTTCTACGACCTCGTGACGCGCGGCAACGACACCTATCTCGTCGGCGTGCCCGACCGGGAGGCCTATGAGCTGCCGCGCCTCGTCACCGGCGCGCAGAGCATCTGGTACGAGACCAGCGGCGGCTGGCTGGACCGGCAGGCGGACCTGCGCACCTATCTCGACGGCGGCAACGGCGCCACCGTCGGCCGGACGCCCAACGTCGGCCAGCAGAGCGTCACGCCCGGTGTCTGGGCGAAGGCGGTCGGCAGCTGGGGCCTGCGCAATTCCACCACCACCGCCACGGTGCCGGGCGGCGCCTACACCTACGACATGGGCTACTCGCAGGACACCTACGGCTTCATCGCCGGCGCCGACTTCGGCAAGACGAACCTGTCCGCGTCCGGCAGGGATGCGGTGATGTTCGGCGTGATGGGCGGCTACGTCACCTCCCAGCTCGGCTTCGATGCCTCGCCGACCTCCGCCAGCTATTCCGGCGGCACGGTGGGCGCCTATGCCACCTACCTCAACCGCAACTGGTTCGTGGACGGCCTGTTCAAGGCCGACATCCTCTCCATGGACTACACCGCGCCGACCCTCGGCGGGGTTGCGGCGTACGGCCAGAGCGCGCGGGCAACCAGCCTCGGCTTCACCCTCGACACCGGATACCGGGCGAAGCTCGGCGCCACCGGCTTCTTCGAGCCCATCGCCACCCTGAGCTACGTCTCCACCCGCATCAACAACGTGTTCCTGGTGCAGGGCACGTCGGCCGACTTCGGCAGCAACGACAGCCTGAGGGTGGGCATCGGCGCCCGCGTGGGCGGGCCGGTCTACGACAATTCATCGCTGCGGATCGAGGCCAACCTGAACGCGCGGCTCTGGTACGAATTCCTCGGCGACAATGCGGTGACCATCTACAACCCTGGCCTGCCGCTGACCGTCGCCGACGATTTCAACGGCGCCTTCGGCGAGATCGGCGGCGGCTTCAACGTCTTCGCCAAGAGCAGCGGCTGGAACGGCTTCACCACCGCCAGCCTCAAGTTCGGCGACGGCTATGCGGCGGCCAATGCGCGGGGCGGCGTGCGCTACCAATGGTAGGGTGCCGCCCGCATCCGGAGCGGCAGGGCCCGCCATGCACTGTCCCCACGGTTGGTTGAACGGGTCCACGGCGAAGGCTAAGCTCTCGCGGGTGATTTGAAAGGACACGTCATGCGCGCCGCCGAAGCGGTCCTGGTGCTGGGGTGTCTGCTCGCGCCGGTCACGTCGGCGCAGGCCGATGACTGCCAGAGCGTGGCGGACGCCTATGATCGCCTCAGCAAGGCGCCGGCCTACCGGCAAGTGACCTCGCTGGGCGGCGCGGTCCTGATGGAAGCGGTGATCGTCGGCGACGACATGTACGTCCAGCATGGCGCCAAGTGGATGAAGACGACGCTTAAGCCCGGCGTGCGCGTGCAGATGCAGAAGAGCGTCATCCCCGGCGCATCCAGCCTGAAGGACTGCCGGCGCGTGGGTGCGGAGACGTTCCAGGGCAAGAACGCGGTGGTCTACGATTACACGCCCCCGCCCATGCCGGGGGCGGGGGCGCTGGATCCTCAGCGGGTCTGGATCGCGGTGGACAGCGGCCTGCCGATCCGCATGGTCTCCCAGCAGCAGAAGACCGAAGTCGTCATCAGCTTCGACAATGTGGTGGCGCCCACCCCCTGATCCCGGCTGCCCGGACGCTGCGGGCGGGCGCGGGGAGCGTGAGCGGGGCCTATCCATCACGGGCGCTTCCGGTTCATCCCGTCGTCGGGGGAGGTCTGCCGTACCCCTTTGAGTTCACAGATTTTTCAGGGCTGTGCGAAAACACGTGCTTCGCTCCGCGGGCAGCCGGCTGTAAAGTGCGGTCCGACGCAGGCTTGCACCGAAAGACGGGCGACGATGACACGCAGGATGTACATCGCGACCGTCACGATCGCCTACGCGATCGGCGCCACGCTGTGGATCTACCTTTCCGACCGCTTCATCGAGAGCGTCGGGGGCTCCATCGGCTTCGCCGTCTTCTCCACCATCAAGGGCTTCGTGTTCGTGGCGGTGACGACCGCCCTTCTCTATCTCGCGCTACACACTGCCGCCCAGGGAACGGACGGGGCGCGGCCGATCCTGACGCTCCGGGGCTGGGTGCTGTTCCTGATCCTCGCCTTCGTCACCCTTCCGGCGGGGCTCATCAGCTACGCGGTCTTCCGGTCGGCCTCCGACCGGCTGCTGGAGGAGCGGACGGGGCAACTCGAATTCATGACCGAGGTCGTCGCGCGCTCGATCGACGCGGAGGTCGCGCGGCGCATGTTGGCGGTGCCGCCGCAGACGCCAGAGGCCTCGACCGCGGACATCGTCGCCAACGGCGGCGGAAGCTTCAGGCGCCTTGCCGCGTTTCTTGGCCTGATGGGCGACAGCGGCCGGGTGCTCATCGTCACGAGGACCGCGGCCGGAAACGCTGGCCGGGGTGGATGGCGCATCGTTGGAGGGGCGGCGTCCCTGCCGGCGTCCCTGGCGTCCCTCGCCGAGAGAGGGACGGCGGGCCGCGCAGCGGAGGTTGTGGCGCCGTACGGCGCTTCCCCGCTGCTGGCTGCCGCGGCTGTAATCCCGGCCGCGGATGCGGTGCTCATCGCCAGCGTCGCCACGGCCGACGTGGTGGACGATGTGCGGGGCGTCGCCTTCCTCTCCGCCATCACGGCCGCGGCCTGCCTGCTGGTGGCCGGCGTGCTCGCCATCCTGATGGTGCAGCGTCAGCAATTGCGCGCCGCGCTCGCGGAGGCGGACCAGAAAGCCGCGCTGCATGCGGCGGAGGAACGCTTCCGGGCAACCTTCGAGCAGGCCGCCGAGGGCATCGCCCATCTCGACCTCGATGGGCGCTTTCTGCGGGTCAACGAAACCCTCTGTGTTCTCCTCGGCTATGGCC
>JAYSCE010000406.1:0-4292 GCA_041915035.1 Xanthobacter sp. | reverse complement strand
CGAAACTAGAGGGTTTCGAGCACGGTGAAGCGGTCGCCCCCGCCGGCAGCCAGCGCCGCGTCGGAGACGTCATGCACCAGCATCTCGTCGACGCGGCTCCCTGGAGGACCCGCGCGGCATGCCGTGAGCATGGCTTCCACCACCTCCGCCGGGCCGGCGAAGACCGCTTCCACCGCGCCGGAACGGCGGTTGCGCGCGAATCCGAGGAGACCGCGCCCCTCCGCCTCCCGCGCGCACCAGGCGCGATAGCCGACGCCCTGCACCCGGCCGCGCAGCATCACGTGGACATAGCGCATGGGCGCCTATTCCGTGCAGGCGCCGGCCGGCGTCAGCGCCTCGAACGTCGCCATGGCGCCGACCAGGGCGAAGCGGCCGTAGTCGATCTTGAGGCTGTTGACGACGCCGTTGTCGTAGAGCGCGAAGCTCATGACATAGGCGGGCGTGCGGTCGACCCCGCCCTCGTCGAAATAGCTGATCGTCACGGGATAGAAGGTGCGGCCGGCCAGCGCGGCCTTGGCCGGGGCAGCGATGCGGCTCTCGTCGGTGCTCGGGCGGCCGATCACGGCCAGCGTGTCAAACACCTTCTGGGGGTCGCTCGCGCCGTCGTACACCTTGGCCTGATAGACGCTTTCCCCGGCGGCGGCCGCGGCCAGCACCTTCTTCACGTGCTCGGTGGGCATCAGGATATCGCCCTTGAGTGTGAAGGTGGCCGACTCGGGCTTGGTGACGATCACCCTCAAGGCCGGCGGGTCCTGCCGCTCGACATTGGCCTCAAGCTCCAGCCCGTCGTCATCGCCGCCCGTGGTGGTGGAGAGGAAACGGTAGGACTTGCCAGTGCCGTCCTCCCACGCCTTGGAGGTCACGGTCTGGCGCAGCGGTTCGCCCCCTGTGGAGGCCGCGCTCTGCTGGCTGGTGACGGTGGTATAGCCGGCGCAGACGTCGCCGGTGATCTCGTAACGAATCTCGCCGCTCATTTCCTCAAGCTGGCCCGAAGGCTTGGACCCGTCGAGGGAAAGGCGGTAGGTCGCCTTGTGCGGCAGCAGGCTCACCGCGCCGGCCGGCAGCACGGAGAAGCACCACAGGCCGGCCACCGTCGCCGCGGCGAGGCGCAAATGCTTGGTCATGTCTCAACTCCTTCCGGCAATCCGGCGCCAGCGAACCACACGTGCCGCCCGCCTGGAGCCTTGCTTGCGCCGGCGCGGCTCTTCGGCGAAGAGGATGGCCTAATTGCGCGCTGCATATGGCAGGAGGCCACCATGACTTTATCCGTCGAAAAGAAGCTCGCCGAACTCGGAATCACCCTGCCGAGCCCCAAGCCGCCCATCGCCAATTATGTGCCGGCGGTGCGCACCGGCAACCTGCTGTTTATTTCCGGTCAGGTTTCCATCGATGGTGACGGCAAGATCGCCACCGGCAAGCTCGGCGCCGGCGTCAGCATCGAGGCCGGCCAGGCTGCGGCGAAGCTCTGCGCCATCAACATCCTCGCCCAGGTAAAGGCGGCCATCGGCGATCTCGACAAGGTGGTGCGGATCGTGAAGCTCGTGGGCTTCGTCAATGCCACCGGCGACTTCACCGACCATCCCAAGGTCGTGAACGGCTGCTCGGACTTCTTCGTCGAGGCCCTGGGCGACAAGGGGCGCCATGCCCGCTCCGCCGTGGGCGTCTCCGGCCTGCCCTTCGATGCCTCGGTTGAGGTGGAAGCCATCGTCGAGATCGCCTGAGCGGAGAGGACCATGGGCGACCTGAGCTGGATCACTGCCCGCCCGGTCGCCCATCGCGGCCTGCACGACAAGGCGCGCGGCCTCATCGAGAACTCCCTATCGGCCGCCGAGGCCGCGGCCGTCGTGGGCTATCCCATCGAGCTGGACATCCAGATCAGCGCCGATGGCGAGGCGGTGGTGTTCCACGATTTCACCCTCGATCGCCTCACCGCGGCCAAGGGCGCGGTCTCGGCGCTGAGCGCGGCGGAGCTGGGCCGCACGGCGCTGGCGGGCACGCCGGACACGATCCCCACCCTCGCCGACTTCCTCACCCGCGTCGGGGGCCGGGTGCCGCTCTTCATCGAGATCAAGAGCGCGTTTTCCGGCGATACGCGGCTCGCGGCGCGGGCGGTGGACGCGCTCGCAGGCTACGGCGGCAAGGTCGCGCTGATCTCCTTCGACCCACAGATGCTCGCAGAGGCCAAGGCGCGGGCGCCGGGCATTCCGCGCGGCATCATCGCCCAGGCCCGCTATGAAGGTGCCCACTGGCCGGGCATGACGCCCGAGCGCGCGCGGATGCTGGCGGACATGGATCATCACGCCTCCAGCGGCTACCATTTCATCACCTATCACTTCACCGATCTGAGCCATGCCGCGCTGATCGCGGCCCGCGGGCGCGGCGTGCCCGTCACCGCCTGGACGGTTCGCAGTCCGAAAGACGCCACTCGCGCGCTAGCGGGGGCGGACCAGATCGTGTTCGAGGGGTTCACGCCGCAGGGATAGGGGCGTAAATCTGCGGCGTCCTGTCGCGGTGGCCAGTCTCTACCGCAATGCACACTTAAGCTCGATGCCCGACGCCCACATCCGCATCCTGCCCAACCTGTCCGAGATCAAGGCGGCCGACTGGGACGCCTGTGCGGCGGGCGGGGCGGCCCGCCCCGAACCGTTTGTGAGCCACGCTTTCCTCTCTGCTTTGGAGGAATCCGGCTGCGCCGCCGCGCGCACCGGCTGGCTGCCGCAGCACCTCGTGCTCGACGGGCCGGACGGCAAGGCCGCTGCGGTCTGCCCGGCCTATCTGAAGTCCCATTCGCGCGGGGAATACGTCTTCGATCAGGGCTGGGCCGACGCCTATATGCGGGCGGGCGGCGAATATTATCCCAAGGTGCAGGTGGCGGTGCCCTTCACCCCCGTCACCGGCCGGCGCCTGCTACTGAAGGATCCGGCCGATCCGGTGGGCCGGCTGGCGCTGGGCGCGGGCATCAAGCAGTTGGTGCGGCTGCGTGGCGCCTCCTCCGCTCATGTAACCTTTTCCACCGAGGAGGACTGGGAGGAACTGGCGTCCCTCGGCTTCCTCAAGCGCACCGACCGGCAGTTCCACTGGACCAACGCGGGCTACGCCACCTACGACGATTTCCTCGCCGAACTCGCCTCGCGCAAACGCAAGGCGCTGAAGAAGGAACGGCGGGAAGCCATTTCGGAGGGCATCTCCATCGAATGGCTCACCGGCAAAAGCCTGACGGAGGAAGCCTTCGACGCCTTCTTCATGTTCTATCTCGACACAGGCGGCCGCAAATGGGGCACGCCCTATCTCAACCGCCAGTTCTTCCAGCGCGCCGCCGAGCGCATGGCCGACCAGATCCTGCTGGTGATGGCCCGCCGGGACGGCCGCTACATCGCCGGCGCCCTGAATTTCATCGGCGCCGAGACGCTCTATGGCCGCTACTGGGGCGCGGTGGAGCACCACCCCTTCCTGCATTTCGAGGTCTGCTACCATCAGGCCATCGACTATGCGATCGCCACCGGCCTCAAGGTGGTGGAAGCCGGAGCGCAGGGCGAGCACAAGCTGGCGCGGGGCTATCTGCCGAAGGCCACCTATTCCGCTCACTACATCGTGCACCAGGGCCTTGCCGGCGCCGTCGCGCAGTATCTGGAGCGCGAGCGCACCCATGTGGAGGAGGATTCGGCGGTGCTGACCGAGCTCGGGCCGTTCCGGCGGTGCGAGGAGGACGAGCAGGACTGAAGCGCGCGCCAGACAGCATCCCGCTTTCGTCCACTCGGTTCCCCATGCGACATCATCCGCCCGTTGCCCGGCTCACGGGCGGGTCGCTATAGTCCCCCCGCCAATCTGGGGACAGGCGATGACGTATTGCTGTGGGGTTCTGGTTCGGGACGGTCTGGTGTTGATCGCCGACACCCGGACCAATGCGGGCCTCGACAACATTTCCACCTTCCGCAAGCTCCACATCTTTGAGGAGCCGGGCCATCACGTGCTCGGCCTTGCGACCGCGGGCAATCTCTCCGTCTCCCAATCCGTCGTCAGCATGCTGCACGAGGGCGTCGAGGACCACGAGATCGGGGAGCGCAGGCAGTTGCGCGACTGCCCAGCTCGTGGGCACCGCCATTCGCCAGGTCCACAAGGTCAACGGCGCCTTCATGGAGCAGTCGAACGTCAGCTTCGACGTGTCCTTCCTGCTCGGCGGCCAGATCGCGGGCGACAGCCTGCGGCTCTACATGGTCTATTCCGCCGGCAACTTCATCGAATGCACGCAGGATACGCCCTTCCTGCAGATCGGCGAGCACAAGTACGGCAAG
>JAYSCE010000405.1:0-4303 GCA_041915035.1 Xanthobacter sp. | reverse complement strand
TCGACAATTCGAACCGGGGTTCACCCCAGGTTTCCGGGAGGGGTATCGGTGGCGTTAAGGGGGCGTTCACCATGAGCTGAGCATGCCGGTGTCAGCTGGACCGGCGGCAACCTCCGGGAAAGAACCGCCGGGTCATCCTCCGGTGCGGCAGTAGGGAGGAGGCGCACGGCGTGCGCACCTTGATACCGCCAGATCCAAAAGGTCAGGGCATCGAGAGGCGGGCATGGTCTCGACGGACATGGTGGAGCGGATGGCGCGGGCGATGCACGCCTATTCGCAGCAGCGCTACCCGCTGCTGGAGCCGTGGGAGGAGCTGTCGCCCGATCGGCGGGCCTACCAGCGCCAGCTCGCCGCCCATGCGCTCCAGGCCCTCACCCCTCACGACGTGATCGAGATCACCACCCGTGCCGCGCCGGCCATCGTGGCCGTGCCGGTGGACCCGGCCCCCTGGGCGCTGGCCGAGCTGCAGGAAGCTGCCATCTCCGACAATGGCACCGCCATGGATGCCCGGCGGCGCTACCGCTCCTTCCTCGCCACCGCCTCCCTGCCGCTGGCCACCCGCCATGCCGAGGGTGCGGTCTGAGGGGATCGCAGCCCGAAGCTGCCAATCCCTGAAAGCTATTCCGCCGCCAGTGCCGGCCGGTCGAGGCCGCGGCCGGAGCGGGTGAGGTAGCGGCGGCATTGCTGCTCGCGGTCGTAGCCGAGCATGGTCCCGAGCATGAAGTCCTCTTCCGCCGTCAGGGCGTTGAGCGGCCGTGTGACCAGCGCCCGCGCCACCGCCACGAAGGCATCGCGGCCGAAGAAGAGGTTGGCCTTGGCCGGGCTCACCTGCTGCACGAAATGGTCGATGCCCGCCCGCTCCAGCCGCGCCAGCAAGGGCGGCAGATCCCGCGTCCCCAGCGTCATCAGGAACAGGGGCCGCACGCCCCGCCCCAGTTCGTAGAGGTGATGGTGAAACAGGCGCTGCGTGGCGCCTGCCTCCTCCCCTGCCGCAAGGCGCACGGGCGCGGGAGGCCAGCCGGCCTCCGCCTCGAGCGACGGATCGCAGGCGGCCTCTAGAGAATGGTGCTGAGCCATGCGGTCACTCGCTTGTCGGTGAGACCGGACTGGGTGTCCTGGTCGAGGGCGAGGCCGACGAACTTGCCGTCGCGCTCGGCGGTGGAATTGAGATAGTCGTAGCCCTTGGTGTCGGTGAAGCCGACCACCACCGCCTCCAGCGCCGTCACCTCGTCGTAGAGGATGCCCATGGCGTCCACGAAGGAGCCGGGATAGCTCTCCTGGTCGCCGGTGCCGAAGAGGGCCACCTTCTTGCCCTTCAGCCGGGCGCCGCGGAGCTTGTCGATATGCTCCTCCCAGTCGGTCTGGAGCGTGCCGTCGCCATAGGTCGGCGAGCCGAGGATGAGGAGTTCGCAATTCTCGAAATCGGCCGCGCTCGCCGTCTTGATGTCCACCGCGCGGCCCTGGCACTTCTTGGAAATCCGGGACGCAACGCCCTTGGTGGCTCCGCCGTCGGAGCCGAAGATCACGTTAACAATCATGTCCTCGTCTCTTTATGGAATGATTCAAAAGCACTCGCCGCAGACTTCGCAAATGACGGAAGCCCACGGCCTCGAAAACGACAGGTCTCAACGATGCAAATGCATCGCATGAACATCATGGCATCAAGGTTTCGCTGAAGACAATGGGGACCGGAGACATTGGAATGTCTCGATGGTGGGCTCTGACCACCGTCGTCGGAGACGAACCGGGCATGACGAGCGGGGCGACGCCCTCAAAGATTGACGCACACCCATCCGGCCTTCACCGCCGTCATGGCCGGGCTTGTCCCGGAAGTCGGGCGGTTGGGATGGCCGCGGCGTCGCCGTGTAAGCCGGGCTGAACGCTCGCAACCGTCATCGCCCGGCTCGTCCGGGCGCTCCAGGGATGGGACGGGTCGGTTTTTTGCGATAGTGCGCAGGCCGATGGGTGGATCGCCCGGACGAACCGGGCGATGACAGCGGAAAGGCTTGAGTGGGGTCTCCGCGCAAGGGCCTTTACGATGATGACGAACGCACGCGCGACGCCGCGTCGCCGCCCCCCTCACCTCAGCATGAAGCCGATCGCCAGCGCGTTCGCGATGTCGATGAAGAAGGCGGAGACCAAGGGCAGGATGATGAAGGCGATGGGCGCCGGGCCGTGGGTGCGGGTCACGGCGGTCATGTTGGCGATGGCGGTGGGGGTGGCGCCGAGGCTGATGCCGGTGAAGCCGGCGGCCAGCACCGCCGCCTGGTAGTTCCGGCCCGTGGCGGGAAACACCACGAACAGGATGTAGACCACCGCCACCAGCGTCTGCAACGCCAGCACCGTGCCGAGCGCCGGGCCGAGGCCGCCAAGGGTCCAGAGCTGCATGCTCATCAGCGACATGGCGAGGAAGATCTTCAGCGACAGGTCGGACACCAGCGCCAGCGCCGGCGTGCGGGCCGGCCACGGCAGGCGGGGCGCGACCCTGGGCAGGATATTGGTGATGACGATGGCCACCAGCATGCACACCACGAACATGGGCAGCTTCAGCCCGGTCTTCTCCACCACGCCTTCCAGCGCATAAGCGATGATGATGACGAGGTTGAGCGCCAGGATGGTGACGAGGATGTTCCGGTAGTTGACCGTGCCGCCCTCGGGCTCCGCCGGGGTGTCCGGCAGGCCGACCATGGGGGCGTCGTCGCCGGTGCCACGCAGATTGAAGCGGGAGATGAGCAGGCCGGCCACCGGGCCACCCACGAGGCTGGCGATGACGAGGCCGAGGGTGGCGCTGGCGATGCCGATCTCCAGCGCGTTGGGCAAATCGAACCGCTGCGCGATCAGCGGCGCCCAGGCGATGGTGGTGCCGTGGCCGCCCACCAGCGACACAGAGCCGAGCAGCGGCCCCACGCCATAAGGCAGGCCGAGCGCCGCCGCCCCGCCGACGGCCACCACGTTCTGGAGCACCAGATAGACCACCGTGAGCAGCAGCAGGATCACCAGCGGCTTGCCGCCGGTGGCGAGGTCCGAGACGCGAGCGTTGAGTCCGATGCCGGTGAAGAAATAGAGCAGCAGCAGGTCACGGGCGTCGAGATCGAACGTCACCGCCAGCCCAAGCACCTTGTAGGCGAACAGCGTCGCCAGCGCCGCGATGATGCCGCCGGTGACGGCCTCGGGGATGTTCCAGCGCTTGAGGGGGGTGATGATCTCGTTGAGGCCCGCGCCGAGGAAGTAAACCAGGATGGCGATGGTGAAGGTCAGCAGCCCCGAAACCTCGAACGTCGCTGGCATCTGGCTTCCCCCTGCGCGGCCCTGTGTCGCCCCACCTGTAGCCCATTCCGGGCGGGGCTCAAACGGTCAGGCGCCGAGCCGCCGCAGGGCTTTTCCGGCGAGCACGTCCGTCTCGATGTCTTCCAGCTCCTTCTGTCGGGTCTCCGGCACATAGGCGAGGGAGATGAACAGGGACGCGACGCACACCACGAGGAAGATGCCGATGGTGGCGGCAAGGCCGATGCCCTCCACCACCGAGAGGAAGCTCGCCGCGACGATGGCATTGAACAGCCAGCTCGTCGCCGAGGCGGCGGCGATGCCCCGCTCGCGGATGGCCGAGGGGAACAGCTCGGACATGAGCACGTAGGGCAAGGGTCCGAGGCTCAGGGCGAAGGCGACGATGTAGGCGCAGAGCCCGGCGAGCGCCACATAGGGCCAGTCCGCCAGCGCGGCGACGATCACCACGGCGAGGCTCACCGCCATGGCCGCCGAGCCGGCGATGAGCAGCGGGCGGCGGCCGAGGCGGTCCACCAGCATCATGGCCGCCAGCGTCGCCAGCACGTTGACGAGGCCGAGGCCGAAGGTGGCGGCGAGCGCGGCTACGCCGGCCGGAAAGCCGAGTTCGGTGAAGATGTGCGGGGCGTAGTAGAGAATGCCGTCGATGCCGGAGAAGTTCTGCAGCACGAACAGCACGCTGCACAGCACCAGCACCGCCTTGGTGCTGCCCGTGCCGAGCACCGCCCGCCAGTCGCCGGCCGGCGCCGCGCCTTCCGCATCGGCGGACGAGATCTCGCCGGCAACGCCCAGCCGCCGAGCGGCCGCCTCGCCCTCTGCCATCCGGCCGCGGGAGATCAGCCAGCGCGGGCTTTCCGGCAGCAGCAGCACTGCGCCCGCGCAGGCCAGAGCGATCAGCGCGCCGCCGCCCAGCATCTGATCCCACGAGGCGCGGCCGGTGAGCGCGAGGGGCACCGCATAGCCGAGCAGGATGCCGATCGTGACGGCGAGCTGGAACAGGGACACCACCGCGCCACGATGG
>JAYSCE010000404.1:0-4324 GCA_041915035.1 Xanthobacter sp. | reverse complement strand
CTTCTCGGCGGCGGATGCCGACCGCCTCCTCACCACACTGGCGGAGACGCTGAAGGCCGTTTGACCGAGCAGCCGCCGCAAGGGTCTTGCGGCGGCTGCTTCCAACCTCAAGCGGTGGTTTTCAGCGCGTCGGCGATCATCGAGACGAGGGTGTCGATCTGCTCCTTCTCGATGATCAGGGGCGGCGACAAGGCGATGATGTCGCCGGTGACGCGGATGAGGAGCCCCTTGCGGAAGCACTCCACGAACACGTCATAGGCCCGTGCCCCCGGCGCGCCGTCGCGAGAACGCAGCTCGATGGCACCGACGAGGCCGAGGTTGCGGATATCCGCCACGTGCGGCAGCCCCTTGAGGCCGTGCAGCGCCTCCTGCCAATAGTCGGCAAGCTGCGCCCCGCGGGTCAGGAGGCCTTCCTCGGCATAGATGCCCAGGGTGGCGAGCCCAGCCGCGCAGGCCACCGGATGGCCGGAATAGGTGTAGCCGTGGAACAGCTCGATCTGGTTTTCCGGGCCGGTCATGAGGCCATCATGGACCTTCCGGGAGGCGAAGACGGCGCCCATGGGGATGGCGCCGTTGGTGAGGCCCTTGGCAGTGGTAACGATATCGGGCGTGACGCCGAAATAGTCGGTCGCGAACGGTGTGCCGAGGCGGCCGAAGCCGGTGATGACCTCATCGAAGATCAGCAGGATGCCGTACTTGTCGGCAATGGCCCGCAAACGCTCCAGATAGCCCTTCGGCGGCAGGATGACGCCGGCCGAGCCGGCCATGGGCTCCACGATGACGGCCGCGATGGTTTCGGCGCCATGCAGGGCGACCAGCCGCTCCAGATCCTCCGCCAGCTCGATGCCATGGGCCGGTAGGCCCTTGGAAAAGGCGTTGCGCTCGGTGTCGAGCGTATGACGCATATGATCGGCGGGAATCTGCGGAAACACCCGGCGGTTGTTGACGAGGC
The DNA here is from genome assembly GCA_041915035.1 of Xanthobacter sp. Lineage (GTDB taxonomy): Bacteria > Pseudomonadota > Alphaproteobacteria > Rhizobiales > Xanthobacteraceae > Xanthobacter. Next base: position 3,372 of record JAYSCE010000404.1, on the reverse strand, counting down.
CGCCCACCGAGATGCCGCCGAACCCGACGCCGTGATAGCCCTTCTCCCGGCCGATGACGCGGGTGCGCGTGCCCTGCCCGATCGCCCGCTGATAGGCGATGGCGATCTTCAGCGCCGTATCCACCGATTCAGAACCTGACCCGGTGAAGAACACCCGGTCGAGCCCGCCGTCCTTTCCGCCCGGCGCAATGGCGGCGAGCTTCTCGGCGAACTGGAAAACGACGGGGTGGCCCATCTGAAAGGTGGGCGCGAAATCGAGTTCGCCCAGCTGGCGCGCGACTGCTTCCGTGATCTGGGCGCGGCCATGGCCGGCATTGACGCACCAGAGCCCGGACGTGCCGTCCAGAACCGTGTTGCCGTCGATGTCGGTGTAATACATGCCCTTCGCACCCGACAGGAGCCGGGGGGCGGCCTTGAACTGGCGGTTCGCGGTGAACGGCATCCAGAAATTGTCGAGACTGGGCTGATTGGACCGAACGTGAAGGGTCATGCCGCTCTCCTATGGCTGCCCTCCCATCGGCCAATTGGAGAGGCTGAACAAGTCGTTTTCTGAAAGCCGCTATCTCATTGAAAATTCGCACCTCAGGTGGCATGAATTGCGATATTCGCAACACATGCAACAGGGACGTCCGCCATGGACATCGGGGACCGGCTGCGCCAGTTGCGGCTGCTGCACGGCATTTCCCAGCGCGAGCTGGCCAAGCGGACGGGCGTGACCAACTCGACCATCTCGCTGATCGAGTCCAATACGTCCAACCCCTCGGTCGGCGCCCTGAAGCGGATTCTAGAGGGCATCCCCATCGGCCTCGCCGAGTTCTTCGCGTTCGAGCCGGAGACGCCGAAGCAGACGTTCTATGCCGCCGAGGAACTCACCGAGATCGGCAAGGGCGCCATCTCCTATCGCCAGGTGGGGGAGCGTCTGTTCGGCCGCAAGCTGCAGATCCTGAAGGAATGCTACCAGCCGGGGGCGGACACCGGCGTCGTGCCTCTCGTCCACGAGGGCGAGGAAGGCGGCATCGTCCTGTCCGGGCGGCTCGAGGTGACGGTCGAGGAAGTGCGGCGCATCCTCGGCCCTGGCGACGCCTATTATTTCGAGAGCCGCCGCCCCCACCGCTTCCGCTGCATCGGCCCCAACCCCTGCGAGGTTATCAGCGCCTGCACCCCGCCGAGCTTCTGACGGCCGCCCCTATCCGGCGTGCGCGACCCAGGCCGGGAAGAGGTGGCCGAGCGCGTCGCTCAGCATCTCCATGGCGATGGCCGCCAGCACGATGCCCATCAGGCGCTTTGAGATGCTTAGCGCGGTCGGCGAGAGGATGGAGGAGAGGGCCGGCGCCACGGCCATCGCGATGCCGAAGAACACTACATAGCCGATGAGCCCGAGATAGAACCCCGCCGCGCCGCCCGCGGTGGCGCTGGAGCCCGAGAAGATGATGATGGTCGTCATCGTGCCCGGGCCGATGGAAAGCGGAATGCCCAGCGGGTAGACGCCCATGCTGGAGGCCGAGCTGAAGGTCTTCTTTTCCGCCTCCGTGCCGGCGTGGGCGCTGTGCTCCTCGCCGCTGAGCATGGACAGCGCGAGGAGCAGCACGATGAGCCCGCCCGCCAGCTGGAAGTGGGTGACGTCGATGCCGAACATGCCCAGCACGAAGCGTCCGCCCAGCGCGCAGACGAGGCAACCCAGCGCCACCGTCGCGTTCAGCACCAGCATGGTGCTGCGCCGCTCCGCCGTTGAGCGGTCCGCCGTCAGGCTCAGGAACACCGGGATGATCGTCAGCGGGTTCATGATGGCGAACAGCGCCGCGAACAGCTTGGCGGACAGCGTCAGATCGATACCGGCGAAATTCACGTCGCAAGCCCCCTGCGGCGGACGATTCAGGAGACCTGACCCTAGTGCAGGGGACCCTCGGGCTCAATGCGGGCGCGTCGCAGCAGCGCGCCCGCACTGCCCGCTCAGATGCGCACCACCGTGCGCCCGCGCACGCCGCCGGCGATGATGTCGTCCGCCACCTGCGGCAGATCCTCCAGCGCGACCTCACGGGTGACGAGATCGAAATCGGCTTCGGTGAGGAGTTCGCCGAGCCGCGTCCACGCCGCGAGGCGGCGCGGGGTCGGGCAGTTCACGGAATCCACGCCCAGCAGCGCCACGTTGCGCAGGATGAAGGGGAAGACGGTGGTCGGCAGGTCGGTGGCCGCCGCAAGGCCGCAGGCGGCCACCGCGCCGCCGTAGCGGGTGGCGGCGAGCACGTTGGCGAGGATGGTGCCGCCCACGGTGTCCACCGCGCCGTGCCAGCGCTCGCCAGCCAAAGGCTTGCCCGCCGCCGCGTAGGTCGCGCGGTCCACGATGTCGGTGGCACCGAGGCTCTTCAGGAAGTCGGCTTCCGCCGGACGGCCGGTGAGCGCGCTCACCTTGTAGCCGAGGCGCGACAGCAGGCGGACCGCGACGCTGCCCACGCCGCCCGCCGCGCCCGTCACCAGCACATCACCGCCCGCTGCAATGCCGTAGCGCTCGAGCGCATCCACGCAGAGCATGGCGGTGAGGCCGGCGGTACCGATGGCCATGGCCTGGCGCGGGGTGAGCCCCTCCGGCAGCTTCACCAGCCACTCGCCCTTCACCTTCGCCCGCTCGGCGAAGCCGCCGGACCAGTTCTCGCCGACGCCCCAGCCGGTCAGCACCACCTTGTCGCCGGGCGCGAAGGCGGGATTGTCGCTGGCGCGCACGGTGCCGGCGAAATCGATGCCCGGCACCATGGGCAGCGCGCGCAGGATGCGGCTCATGCCCTTCAGGGCGAGGCCGTCCTTGTAGTTGAAGGAGGAATATTCGACATCCACCGTCACGTCGCCGGCCGGCAGATCCGCTTCCGTGATGGTCTCGATGGCGATGGCCTGCCCGGCGTCGGTCTTGCGCGCCATGAGGGCGCGGAAGGTCTCGGTGCTCATTGGACGTTTCCCTGTGATGTGCGTGGACCGCGCGGGCGGCGTGCTCAGGGCCTTGCGGCCTTGCGGGCCTCTTCGGCCTTCTCGTACTGGGCGCGGATGTAGCGCACGAGCCCGCCGAGGGCGGCCACCGCCGCCTCACCATCGCGGTCCATCAGGGCCGCAAGCAGGGTCTCGTGATGGGCGACGATCTCCTTCCGGTCGCGGACGCGGAAGATGATCATGTTGCTCACCGGCATGAGCGCTTCCACCACCGCATTCATGAGGAAGCGCAGCAGAGCGTTGCCGGCGGCATCCACGATGGTGCGGTGGAAGCGCACGTCGGAGGCGCAGAAATCCTGATCCGACAGGCTGGCGGCGCGCTGCAGGGCGATCTCCGCCTCCAGCGCCGCCAGGTGGGCCTCGGTGCGGTTGAGCGCGGCGAGGCGGCAGCAGACC
>JAYSCE010000403.1:4086-4340 GCA_041915035.1 Xanthobacter sp. | reverse complement strand
GGCCGATATTGCCGGTGGCCATGGCGAGGTTGGCGATGGCGATCACGGTGGTCGAGCCCTGCGAGTGCTCGGTCACGCCCAGGCCGTAATAGATCGCACCGTTGCCGCCGGTGGCATAGAGCCGGGCCGCGCCGCGCACCGCCTCGGCGGAAACGCCCGTGTACTTCTCAACCGCCTCGGGGGAGTGGCGCTCCTCGGCGACGAAGGCGGCCCATTCCTGGAACTCGTCCCAGTCGCAGTATTCGCGAACGAAC
>JAYSCE010000403.1:0-4076 GCA_041915035.1 Xanthobacter sp. | reverse complement strand
GCTCGTTCACCAGACCCTCGGTGACGATGACGTGGGCGAGCGCCGTCACGATCGCCACGTTGGTGCCCGGACGCAGCGGCAGGTGGTAGGCCGCCTCGATGTGGGGCGAGCGCACCACGTCGGTACGGCGCGGATCCACCACGATGAGCTTGGCGCCCTGGCGCAGCCGCTTCTTAAGGCGCGAGCCGAACACCGGGTGGCCATCCGTCGGGTTGGCGCCGATGATGAGGATCACGTCGGATTCTTCGACGCTGTCGAAGTCCTGCGTGCCGGCCGAGGTGCCGTAGGTCACGGACAGGCCGTAGCCGGTGGGCGAGTGGCAGACGCGGGCGCAGGTGTCCACGTTGTTGTTGCCGAAGCCGCCGCGGATCAGCTTCTGGACGAGGTAGGTCTCCTCGTTGGTGCAGCGCGATGAGGTGATGCCACCCACCGAGCGCTTGCCATACTTCTCCTGGATCCGCTTGAACTCGGAGGCAGCGTAGGCGATGGCCTCCTCATAGCTCACTTCCTTCCACGGCTCGTGGATGGAGGAGCGGATCATGGGCTTGAGGATGCGGTCCTGGTGGACGGCATAGCCATAGGCGAAGCGGCCCTTCACGCAGGAATGGCCCCGGTTCGCCTTGCCATCCTTGTAGGGCACCATGCGCACGAGCTCATCGCCGCGCATCTCGGCCTTGAAGGTGCAGCCGACGCCGCAATAGGCGCAGGTCGTCACCACCGAGTGCTCGGGGGTGCCGATGTTGTACATGGCCTTCTCGTTCAGCGTCGCGGTCGGGCAGGACTGGACGCAGGCGCCGCAGGAGACGCACTCCGAGGTGAGGAAGCTCTCGTCCATGCCGGGCGAGACGCGGCTGTCGAAGCCACGGCCGGAGATGGTGAGCGCGAACGTGCCCTGCACTTCCTCGCAGGCGCGGACGCAGCGATTGCAGACGATGCACTTCGACTTTTCATAGGTGAAGTAGGGGTTGGACTCGTCCTTGCCCAGCTTCGTGTGGTTCTCGCCCTCATAGCCGTAGCGCACGTCGCGCAGGCCGACGACGCCGGCCATGTCCTGCAGCTCGCAGTCGCCGTTGGCGGAGCAGGTCAGGCAGTCCAGCGGGTGGTCGGAGATGTAGAGCTCCATCACACCCTTGCGGATCTTCTTGAGCCGCTCGGTCTGGGTCTTCACCACGATGCCGTCCGCCACCGGGGTGGTGCAGGAGGCGGGGGTGCCGTTGCGGCCCTCGATCTCGACGAGGCACAGGCGGCAGGAGCCGAAGGCGTCGAGCATGTCGGTGGCGCAGAGCTTGGGGATCTGGTTCCCCACCTCCATCGCGGCGCGCATGATGGAGGTGCCTTCTGGCACCTGCACCTTCATGCCGTCGATAGTGAGCGTGACCAGCTTCTCCGACTTGGAAGCCGGCGTGCCGTAGTCGATTTCATGGACGAGCGACATGGTGGCGTTCCTTTACGGTCATTCGGCCGCAGCCGGGAGCTTCGGCGTGGCGCCAAAGTCTTCCGGGAAATGGGTGAGGGCGCTGACGACGGGGTAGGGCGTGAAGCCGCCGAGCGCGCAGAGCGAGCCGAGCTTCATGGTGTGGCAAAGGTCTTCCAGCAGCGCGAGGTTCTGCTCTCGCTTCTCGCCGGCGACGATCTTGTCGATGGTCTCGACGCCGCGGGTGGAGCCGATGCGGCAGGGCGTGCACTTGCCGCAGCTTTCGTGGGCGCAGAACTCCATGGCAAACTTGGCCATGTGGGCCATGTCCACCGTGTCGTCGAACACCACGATGCCGCCATGGCCAATGAGCGCGTCCTTGGCCGCGAAGGCTTCGTAGTCGAACGGCGTGTCGAACTGGTGCACCGGCAGATAGGCGCCGAGCGGCCCGCCCGCCTGCACCGCCTTGACCGGCCGGCCGGAAGCCGTGCCGCCGCCGATCTCCTCGACGAGTTCGCCCAGCGAGATGCCGAAGGCGGTCTCGAACAGGCCGCCGTGCTTGATGTTGCCCGCGAGTTGGATGGGCATCGTCCCGCGCGAACGGCCCATGCCGAAGTCGCGGTAGAACTTGCCGCCCTTGTCGAGGATGATCGGCACAGTGGCGAGCGAGACGAGGTTGTTGATGACGGTGGGCTTGCCGAACAGGCCCACATGCGCCGGCAGCGGTGGCTTGGCGCGCACGAGGCCGCGCTTGCCTTCCAGGCTCTCCAGCAGCGAGGTTTCCTCGCCGCAGACATAGGCGCCAGCGCCCATGCGCATTTCCATGTCGAAGGAAACGCCCGAGCCCATGATGTTGTCGCCGAGCAGCCCCGCCATGCGGGCCTTCTCGATGGCCTTCTCCATCACCACGAAGGCGATGGGATATTCCGAGCGGCAATAGACGAAGCCCTTGGTCGCGCCCACGGCGAGGCCGGCGATGGTCATGCCCTCGATGAGGCAGTAGGGGTCCGCCTCCATGATGAGGCGGTCGGCGAAGGTGCCCGAGTCGCCCTCATCGGCGTTGCAGACGATATACTTCTGGTCGGCCGGGGCAGCGGCGACCGTGCGCCACTTGATGCCGGTCGGGAAGCCGGCGCCGCCGCGGCCGCGCAGGCCGCGATCGAACACCTCTTCCACCGTGCCGGACGGCCCCAGCTCCAGCGCGCGCTTCAGGCCGCGATAGCCGCCGTGCGCCTCGTACTCGGTGAGGGAGAGCGGATCGATGATGCCGATGCGGGCGAAGGTCAGGCGGGTCTGCTTCTTCAGCCAGGGCAGCTCATCCACCACGCCGATGCACTTGGGATGATCGGCTCCGTGCAGGAAGCCGGCGTGCAGCAACTCGTCCACCTCGGCGGGCGTGACGGGGCCGTAGCCGATGCGGCCGCGCTCGGTCTCGATCTCCACCAGCGGCTCAAGCCAGAACATGCCGCGCGAGCCGTTGCGGGTGATGTCGGCGGTGATGCCGCGGGCGAGCAGGCCGGCCTCAAGCCGCTTGGCGACGCGGTCGGCACCGCAGGCGATGGCGGTGGCGTCGTTGGGAACGAAGATGCGGGGGGACTTCATCACACCTCTCCGAAGTGCTTGCCGGCGGCGACGCACTCGGCGATTTCATCGACGGTGGCGCGGTCGAGGCGGCCAACCAACTGCCCGTCCACGAGGGCGGAGGGGGCGCAGGCGCACAGGCCGAGGCAGTAGATGGGCTCAAGCGTCACGCGGCCGTCGGCCGAGGTCTCGCCCATGGAGACGCCCAGCTTTTCTTCCGCATATGCGGTGAGGGCGGTGCTGCCCATGGACTGGCACGCCTCGGCGGCGCAGAGCTTCACCACGGTGCGGCCCGGCGGCTCGCGGCGGAAGTCGTGATAGAAGGTGAGGACGCCATAGACCTCGGCGCGGGAGAGATTGAGCGTCTCCGCGATCATCGGCACCACGGGATCGGGCACGAAACCGAACGTCTCCTGCATGGCGTGCAGGATCGGCATGGTGGCGCCGTCGAGATGCTTGTGCTCCGCGATCACCTGCGCTGCGCGCTCGGTGCTCCAATCCTCATAGACCGCCATGGACGTCTCGCTTTCCCCAACTGTCCGATGCCGCGTTGCCGCTGCTTCGTGTTGCTTGGGGGAAAGTGTGTCACACACGGCCCTTCAATCAAGGCAGCTGTGGGATGTTGCGATAGAACATCTCTATCAAGCCGCGCCCGGTCGAGAAGGGTGTGGACCGGAAATCAACGCGCAAGCCTGCGTCATTCCGGTCAGTCTGGGATGGTTCTTGGTATATTGATCGTGTTTTTCTATGCGGACACGGTTTCGGGAGCGGCGCAGGTCGCTCCGTTTTATTGCATTGCAGCAATCGCCGGATCGGTCAAAGTCGCCTGTTCCAGCTTCGGCGCGATGCGGCGCGCTTCCGCTACGAGAGCTGCGGTGATGGGCGTCGTCGGCTCGCGATGGGGCACCACGAGGCCGATGGAGTGGGAAATGTCCGGCTCAAGTATGGGGATGGAGCGCACGGTGGAGGTCAGCCCCAGCGAATCCGCCAGCATGGCCGGCATGACGCTCGACCACAGCCCGGTGCGCACATGGGTGAACAGCACGATCATGGAATTGGATTCGAGCGTCGGCTTGTGGCT
>JAYSCE010000402.1:0-4344 GCA_041915035.1 Xanthobacter sp. | reverse complement strand
TGCATAAGCGCAACGGCACGCTGGTGCTGTTCAACTGCGACCCGCAGGTGGAGCGCGTGCTGCTCACCACCGGCGTCGGCGAGCTGACCGAGATCGTCGCCACCCGCGCCGATGCCGACCGCTTCCTGGTTCCGGCGGCCAACTGACTGTAGTCGGGGTCACTGCTTAACCTTGGGTAATACTTCGCCGCCCGGCTGAGACATCATCAGCCGGGCGGCCTTGTTTCGGGCCGGTGGTGTTCGGCGCGGACGCTCCAAGGTGCTGCATTGCAAGGTGAATGCTGGCGCGCCAACGCCGAAGCGCCGGGCGGGGGGCGCCCGTCTCATGGCGCCGCAGCGGAACGGCGTCCCCCTGGTTGAGCGCAGATCGCTGCTCGCTCGCCGGTCGGCTGCGCAGATTGGAGAAGGTCGAAACGACCTTGCGCAAGGTGCAAATCTATCGGACATAGAGATTAAATCCGGCTGTCACGGCCGGATTTTCTGCCAAACAGCGCCCGGCGCGGCTCTGGGGCGGAGCAACGATCTGGACCGGGTTCCAGGGAGGCCTTGCCATTTCTCGCCAGTCCGGCCGTCACGTCCACCGTTCGCTCCTGGCCGGGCTCGCCGCGCTCGCGCTCCTGGTGGTGGGGCTCGTGGGGGTCTTCATCTATGCCGGCATGAAGCAGGACGAGAAGGCCGGGATGCGGGAGCGCCTGGCCCTGCTGGCCGCGCTGCAGGCCCACGAAACGCTTATCCAGCAGGCCATGGCCAGTTCGGAGGACGAGCGCCAGGTGCTCAGCCAGCTCGCCAGCGGTGACGTCGACCGGCTGCACGAGCGCTTCGGGAAGCGGCTGAACGACAGGTTCGGGCTCGAGTTCGTCTACATCATCGATGCAAATGGCGAGGTGCTCTATTCGTCCGAGAACGGAAAGACGGGCGAGCGGAAGGCCTACGACTGGATCCGCCCTGCGGTCGCGCGGGCGCTGGCGGAAGGGCGCGCCGGCCATGCCGGCCTCGTCGCCAGCAAGGACGGCGCCGGCATCATGGTGGCCCGTCCCTTCTCCGAGCGGTCGGACGCCATCAAGGCCCCGCAGCCGCTGGTGGCGGTGACGGTGGACCTGCTTGACCAGCCGCTGCTGCAATCGCTCGCCGCGCCGGCCCATCTGAGCGACGTGCAATTGCGCACTGGCCGGGGCGCCGCAAACCATCCCGACCGGGTGGGCGCCTCGGTTCCCAATCTCTATGACGGCACCGAGGCGGAGCTGGCCTGGCGCGGCTCCCAGCCCGGCCGAAACCTGCTGCGCAACGCGCTGCCGGCCCTCGCCGTGCTCACCACGCTGCTCTCCATCACCTTCCTCGTCATGATGTTCCGCGCGCTGCGGGTTGCCGCCGCTTTGGCCGAAAGCGAGGCCGAGGCCCGGCAGGCGGCCTCCCGCGACTACATGACGGGTCTGTTCAACCGCGGCTATTTCATCGAGGCGCTGGAATCGGCCTTCGCGGGGCTCGATCCGGACGGGCGGCTGGTGCTGCTGTTCATCGACCTCGACGACTTCAAGACGATCAACGACACAGCCGGCCACGGTGCCGGCGACCAGGTGCTGAAGGCGGTGGCGAGCCGTATCGCCGCGGCCATCGGCGACCGCGGCGTGGCGGGCCGGTTCGGCGGGGACGAGTTCGTCGCCTTCTTCCCGGCCGCGACCGAGGGCGAGATCGACGAATTGCTCCATCGCGTCCAGGCGGAGCTGAAGCCACCGATCCAGGACGGGCCCGGCGAACTGCGCGTCACCGTCTCCATCGGCGTCGCCGAGGCGCCCCAGGATGCGGTCTCTGCCAGCGACCTGATGCGGCGCGCCGACATTGCCCTCTACCGCGCCAAGGACACGGGGGGAGACACCCTCTGCCGCTTCGAGACCCAGCTCGAGAGCGAGCGCAACGCACGCCGCGAGATCAAGGGGGCCCTGGGCGGCGCGCTGGAGCGGGGCGAGCTGGTCATCACCTATCAGCCGCAGGTGGACGTTGCGAGCGGCCGGGTCGTCGGCTTCGAGACGCTGCTGCGCTGGGATCATCCCCGGCTCGGCCGCCTGCTGCCGGCGCAGTTCATCGCCATGGCCGAGGAGATGCACATCATCTCCGCCCTCGACCTGTACGGACTGCGCCGCGCCTGCATCGAGGCGGCGGCGCTGCCGGGCATGTCCATCTCGGTCAACATCTCCTCCGCGACCGTGAAGGCGACGGACTTCGCCGAGCAGGTCGCCGGCATCCTGAAGGATACGCGCTTCGATCCGGCCAAGCTGGAGATCGAGGTGTCGGAGACGATCGTGCTCAACACCTCGGCGGATCTTGCCCGCACGTTCGAGGCCTTGCGGGAGCTGGGGATCGGCGTCGCCCTCGACGACTACGGCACCGGATATGCGTCGCTGCACCATGTCAGCCGGTTTCCCATCAGCCGCATCAAGATCGACCGCTCCTTCATGCTGAAGGCCTGCACCGATCCGGACGTGGCGGCGGTGATCGAGCACAAGCTCAAGCTGGCCCAGTCCCTGCGCATCAACGTGACGGCGGAAGGGGTGGAGACGCGCGAGCAGCTTCGCTTCCTGCGCGAGATCGGCATGCCCACGGCGCAGGGCTACCTGTTCGCCCCACCGCTGCCCATCGCCGCGGCCATCGACATGCTGCACCGGCAGGACGAGGCGCAGCAAGCCAGCGCGGGCGGCGCCGCGCGGGCCTGACATTTCCGTTGGATAAGAAAATTTTCTTTACAAGAAACATTGGCGCGCGCTAAGCACCACAGCTGCGGCGTTCCGGCATGCTTTTGGCCTTGCCTCTGCCGCCCCGCCTGCCGACAAGGACGGGGAATTGCGCACAGCGAGCGGAGCCGGTGCGGCCCAGCGCCGGGCTCCCGATGACTTCTGGGGGTGCTTCGTGATCGAGACCAAACCCATCGACGGAAAGGCCTTCGCCGCCGGCCTGCGGGCCCGCATCGCCGAAGAGGTTTCCGCCCTCAAGGCCAGCGCCGGCCTCACTCCCGGCCTCGCCGTGGTGCTGGTGGGCGAGGATCCCGCCAGTCAGGTCTATGTGCGCAACAAGGCCGCACAGACCGCCGAGGCCGGCATGGCCTCCTTTGAGTACAAGCTGGCCGCCGACACGGCCGAGGCCGATGTGCTGGCCCTCGTGGCGAAGCTGAATGCTGACCCTGCCGTGAATGGTATTCTTGTTCAGCTTCCGCTCCCCGCGCAGATCGACGCTACCAAGGTGATCGCCGCCATCGATCCCGCCAAGGACGTGGACGGCTTCCACGTGGTGAATGCCGGCCGCCTCGCGGTGGGCCTCGATGCGCTGGTGCCCTGCACGCCGCTCGGCTGCATCATGCTGCTCAAGCACCACCTCGGCAGCCTCGCCGGCCTCAAGGCGGTGGTGGTGGGTCGCTCCAACATCGTCGGCAAGCCGGCCGCGCAGCTTCTGCTCAAGGAGGACTGCACCGTCACCATCGCCCATTCGCGCACCCGCGACCTGCCGGGCGAATGCCGCACGGCGGACATTCTGGTGGCCGCCGTGGGCCGGCCGGAAATGGTGCGGGGCGACTGGATCAAGCCCGGCGCGACCGTGATCGACGTGGGCATCAACCGGGTGCCGAAGGACGACGGCAAGACGCGCCTCGTAGGCGACGTGGCTTATGCGGAAGCGCAGGGCATCGCCGGCCTCATCACACCGGTGCCGGGCGGCGTCGGTCCCATGACCATTGCCTGCCTGCTGCAGAACACGCTGACGGCGGCCAAGCGTCAGAAGGGCCTTGCCTGAGCAGTCGGAAAAGCGCCGGCGGCGTCGCGCCGCCGGCCTTTGAGCCGGGCAGGGGGATCTAGAACAGCCCGAAGGCTGACGCGGCCAGCGCCGCGAGTGGAGGCAGCCAGACGAGTGCGAGGCCCACATCCGGCCGTCCGCGCCGCCAGAACCACAGACCGAGCGCCGGCGGAATGACGAAGGCCGCCACTGCACCGGCCCATTCCATCACGGCGTGAATCTCGCCCCGCGCTCCCTCCGGGCCGCCGAAGACGAATCCCGAAATGGCGATGAGCAGGATGACGACGCCGGCATCCGCCAGCAAGGCGAACGCCATCGCCACCTTGAGCCCCCACCCCGCGGCTTGCGGCGGCGGAAGTGGGGTCGGCGGCGAGGCCGCCTCAGGTGCCGATGGCGTTGCGCTCACGTGAGGGGAATCAGCCGACCGCGCGATCCCGCACGGCGACGCCCTTCTCTTCCAGCAGCGGGATCAGTTCGCCCGACTGGAACATCTCGCGGACGATATCGCAGCCGCCCACGAACTCGCCCTTGATGTAGAGCTGGGGAATGGTCGGCCAGTTGGCGTAGT
>JAYSCE010000401.1:0-4345 GCA_041915035.1 Xanthobacter sp. | reverse complement strand
ACCACCAACATCATGCGCATCACCACCATCGGCGCCACCAACCCGCCCTCCCGCGACGACATCGATACCGGGGCGGCGAAAGGGGCCAAGGGCAAGGTCCACGCCTGAAACGCGCATGCCTCAAGGGGATGCGCGCCTGACGCGCGCATCCCGCCGCAGCAAAACTTGAGCATGGCCGTAAGCGGCACGCCGCAATGTGCTGCGTGTTGACGCATGCGGCACCATGAAATCGTTTTCGACGATGCCCGCGGGCTTTGGGCGCCACTGCGGGCTGGACGAGGGGCGCCCCCTTCGGTCTATGGTGTGGCCATTCACAGCCCAGCCGGCCGAAATATGCCCGTCGAGATCGAGCGCAAGTTCCTCGTGACCTCCAACGCATGGAGGGCGGGCGCACGCGCCACCCCCATCCGGCAGGGCTACCTGTCGCAGGAGGGGGCGACCGTGCGCATCCGCATCGCCGATGGCGATGCCTTCATCACCGTGAAGGGCAAGACGCAGGGCCTGTCCCGGGCCGAATTCGAATATCCCATCCCCGTCGAGGACGCCCGCGTCATGCTGGAGACGCTCTGCGCCCGGCCGCTGATCGAAAAGACCCGCTATGCCGTGGAGCACGCCGGCCGCCTATGGACGGTGGATGTGTTCGAGGGCGAGAACGACGGGCTGGTCATGGCGGAGGTGGAACTCGACGGCATCGACCAGCAGGTCGAGCTGCCGGACTGGGTGGGCGAGGAAGTCACCGCCGATCCCCGCTACCGCAATTCCGCGCTGGTGAACGCCCCGCTCGGCTACGGCAAGTAGGCGGGCGCGGAGTCGCCACCGCGCGGGAGGTCGTGCACCGTTTTTGGCGCGCGGTTTTTGGCGCGCCGGCCCCTCAGGCCGACATGATGTAGTCGCGCAGCTGGGCGCTTTCGCGCTCCATCTCCTCCACGCGATACTTCACCACGTCGCCGATGGAGATGATGCCCACGAGCTTGCCGTTCGACACCCCGGGCACGTGGCGGAAGCGGCCGCGGGTCATGCGCTCCATGATCTGGGGCACGGTCTCGTCGGGGGCGCAGGTGACGACGGCCTTGGTCATCAGCCCGGTGATCGGCTCGGCGAGCACGTCCACGCCCCGCTCGCCGATGAGGCGCACCACGTCGCGCTCGGAGATGATGCCCTCCACGCCCTGGTCCGCATTGGTGACGACGATGGCGCCGATGCGGTTGCGCGCGAGGCTCGCCACGGCATCGCCGAGGGTGGCGTCGGGGGACAGGGTGACGATGTCGTTGCCCTTGCGGCTCAGGATGACGGTCACGGACATTGGCGCTTTCTCCCTAACTGGTGGCTCCAGGGGCCCGCTCCGCCGGCGGGGCCTTCTCTGGAAACGATCCGGACAGGAATGATCCCTCGCATCGCCGTGCGACGCAAGCGCGCAGCGCGGTCCATGCACCACGACCTTGGCAGTATGCAGCCAGGTCAGGCCACGCGCCGGCGGGGCACCGGATCGAACAGCGGGAACAGCAGCAGGCCGGCGACGAAGCCGCCGATATGGGCCTGCCACGCCACCTCCGGACCCTCCGTGCCGGGCAGGGAAACACCCAGCGCGAACAGGAGGTTGAAGGCGAACCAGGCGCCGACGAAGATCAGCACTCGCCCGTCGGAGAAATTCTCCCTGAGCGTGCCGGCCGGCTGGTGGTCAGCGAAGATGGAGCGATAGCCCGAGAGCGCGCCGCCCGGCGCGAAGGCGAAGCGCACCGCCGCCGCCATGGTGCCGGAAATGGCCGCCGAGGCGCCGATGAGCGGCGCGATGGCATCGCGATTGGCGAGATAGTGCGCCCCCGCGCCGGCCGCCGCCGTCACCGCGCAGAACAGCCAGAACCGCCCCGATCCGAACCGCCGCGCCACCGGCGTGCCGAAGGCGAGCAGCCAGACGAGATTGACGATGAGGTGCATCCAGTTGGCATGGAGCAGCGCATAGCTCACCACGGTCCACAGCTTCGGGCCGATGCCACCCGGAAGATAGAACATGGTGTCCGGCAGCGTGTAGCGGGCCGGGATGAAGGCGAAATAGGTGAGCAGCTCGATGTCCGCGTCCTCGGAGAGGAGCAGCGTGCGGATGGCATGGATCGCCACCAGCCCAAGCGCCATCACCGCCACCGCGCCGGGCACGTTGAAAACGGGCTCCCGATGCGATGTGCCGGGATGGGTGGGGCGGTCGAGCACGCCCTGCACATAGGTGCCGCCGCCCCGCGCGGCAAGGGAAAAGCGCGGCGCCAAGTCCGTGCAACCTGGATCGGACCTGCTACAACTTATCCGGCGAGGCCGCGCAAGCGGGCGCGTGTTCACCGATCGCTGTGGGGCGGGAATGGCGAAGCCATACTTTCGAGAGCTCGATGAAGACGAGCTGAAGATGTTCAACTATTGGCGGGAGGAGTTCTCGACCTTCTTTGCCGATGCGGACAAGCACCGGTTCGAGACGGTCGACGGCAAGCTTGGCCTGATCCAGCACATTCTGGACAGCGGCCAGGCGACGCTCGAGCGGCAGGACCTGCTGCAGGGGCTCGGCGTGCTGTTCGGCGACGCGCTCGCCATGGAGCTGAACCTTGAATGGGCCTTTGTGGCCGATGAAATGGGTGAAGCTCCGGTCCTTAGGCGTCCGGGAACGTCCTTCAATCTGGGCGCCTTCTACGCAATCCAGAAACGCGTTTCCCTGGAAGAAGTGCCGATCGACATCTTTGATCTGTTCAATGCCTTCTGCGCCCTCAGCGCCCCGGTCCTGCGGAAGCCCTCATTGTGGGCGCGCCTGTTCGGTCCGCGAACGGTCTGATGGCTCGCCCGCCAACAACGAAGCTCTCGATGAGACGTCTCCCTTAAAGCGCGTAGCGCAGGCCGAAGCGCACTTCCTGGGCGGTGGAATTGCCCAGGCCGAGGCCGCCGGCATAGGCGGGGCTGCCGAGATCGAGATAGCGGTAGCCGAGATCGAGGCTGAAGCTGCTCGACACCGCGAAGGAGACGCCCGCGCCCGCCGACCACGCGAACTCCCAGCTGTTGCCGGCCGGCTGCAGCGCCGCAGGGGCACTGAGTGAATTGATGGCGAAGCCCACGCCGGCGCTGAGATAGGGCGTGAAGCCGGCCAGCGTGATGATGTCCCAATAGACGCTGGCGAGCCCCACGGTGGCGCTTGTGCCGACGCCCGGCCCGAACGGCGAAAGGCTGGCCGAGCCGAGGGAGAGATAGTCGAGGCTCACCTCGCCGCGCAGGAAGGCCAGGAAGCGATAGCCGATGCCGCCGCCCAGCGACCAGCCGGCCCCCGACACATCGAGCCCGGTGGGAAGCCCGAGATAGGACAGGCTGGCGCTGCTGGCGGGGAGATAGCCTACGTCCGCGCGGAAGTACCAGCCGGAGGCGGCATCCTCGCTCACCGCGGGCGCAGCGAGGGAAAAGTCGCCCGGCTTGCCGAGGGCGGCCATCATGGCCTCCATCTCCGCATCCGGCTTGTCGGCCGCGTGCGCCGCGGTCGCCAGCGCCGCCAGAGCGAGAGAGGCCAGAAGAAGACGCCCGGCCCGACCAAACACACCCATGATGACGTCCCGCCCGAGAAAAGCTCTGGGGGGAGGTGTGCCACGGGGAGGCTTAAGGCCGGATTAACCCTGATGAAGGGTTAAGCTCCAGAGCACGCGCCTTCTGACTGCATCGCAATCAGAACGGATCACGCGTTCTCTTTCTTGGAGTTAAAAGGGCGATTCACCGATCAAGTTCAATCAACTTGATCGGATCGCACTCTGGCGCGGCAAAGGATTTCGCCGCGTCCCGCCGCCATCGGTTCAGGACGCGCCGCGCCCGGCCAGCAGCGCTTCCACCGCCAGCATGTCGCGCCAGGCGAAGCGCTTGCCCAGCGGCGTGCGCAGCAGATAGGCCGGGTGGAAGGTGGCGATGGCGCGGATGGTGCGCGTGCCGGTGTCGTAATCCATGAAGCGGCCGCGCAGCTTGGTGATGCCCTCGGTGGTGCCAAGCAGCGCCTGCGCCGAAGGCCCGCCGAGGCAGACGAGGATGTCCGGGTCGGCCAACTCGATCTGCCGGGCGATGAAGGGCAGGCACACCGCGGTCTCCTGCGGCGTGGGCGTGCGGTTGCCCGGCGGGCGCCAGGGAATGACGTTGGCGATATAGGCGCTGGTGCGGTCGAGGCCGATGGAGGCCAACATGAGATCCAGCAGCTTGCCGGAGCGGCCGATGAAGGGCAGGCCCTGCTGGTCCTCGTCGCGGCCCGGCGCCTCACCCACGAACATGACCTTCGCCGCCGGATTGCCATCGGCGAAGACCAGCCGGCTGGCGGTGCGCTTGAGAGCGCAGCCCTCGAAGCCTT
>JAYSCE010000400.1:0-4345 GCA_041915035.1 Xanthobacter sp. | reverse complement strand
GGAGCATGGGCAGACCGTGGGCCGCCTCGTCTACGAGCGCATGGCCGCGCGCCCGCACACCCTCTACGGCGCCGACATGCGCTCCCATTACCAGGGGCAGGGGCTGAAGCTCTCCAAGCACTTCAAGCCGGTCGCGCTGTAGCGCGCGATCCGAGCGGATTCGAATCCAACCCGCTCGGGCCGTTGTTCAAGAAAGCCGCAGCCGGGCGCCAGAAACGGCTCGCGTCTGGGTGGTCAACGCGAAATGGTCGCCTTCCACTTTCCAGCAGCTTTCGACCACGAGCAGTTGTAATCGCCGGCGACCGTGTTGCCCTTTACGGTTCCGGTGTATTCGCAGCCGGCCTTGCCGACACCGGGCCCGGACGTGTCATCCCGCGTGATCGAAACGACATTTCCACTCACGGTCATCAGCAGATTGGCGCGGACAACACGATTGTCCTTGGTCCAGACGGCCTGAAATGAGTTGGATCGGCCGACGCGCGTCCACACGCCCTGCCATCCGGCTTCTTGCTCGTTCCAGTTCGTGCCCAGATCGACGGGCGTCTGGGCGTTGGCCAGATGCATGCCCGCGGTCGTAAGCGCCATCACGGCGACCAGATTGAAAACGCCAGCCCTCTTCATCGTCTCCCCCGCATGGGTGATGGCCGTGGCACCCCAATTTGGCTCGGCCGCCACCTCGATTTCTTTTCTACAGCCACGTCGACCGCGATCAAGGCTGGATCTAAGGCGCGGGCGTCGCCGGGGCGGCACCGGCGGCGATCATGTCTTCCTTGCGCCACGGCTTGTCGCGCAGGCCGGCATTGAGTTCGCGCAGGGGACGCAGCAGCGCTTCCGAATAAGCGAGATAGTCCGCCACCAGCGGAAGCGTTTCCCTGAGCTTGGCATCGTCGGCGAGGCCCAGCACGGTTGAGACGGCCGCCGCCACAGCGGGATTGGCGGCATCCGCGCTGCCGGCACCGGCCTCGCCCAGCACCACCTCGAAGGCGGTCAGCGTGCGCGAGCGGGCCGCCTCCACCACGGTCACCAGTTGCTCCGAGGGGTTGGCGGCGGCGAGGCGGTGGGCCACGTCCTCCATCAAGGCGAGATAGGTGATGAGCACGTCCAGCGTGGAGACGATGTTGGCCACGTCGCCCGCCGAATGGCCGAACACCTGCTCGGCGCCGAGATTGGGCAGGCGCAGGCCGAGGCCGCGCACGTCCTGCACCAAGGCGGCGACGCTGGTGGTCTCCCCCGGATGCGGCCACCAGGAGGCGAAGGCCGTGCGGCAGCGCCGGAGCAGCGCCCGCACCTCGGGCCGCACCTGATCGGTGAGGTAGACCGGCAGCACGATGAACGATACGGCGAGCGCCACCGCCGCGCCGATGGCGGTCTCGTAGACGCGGGCGATCATGCCCTCCGGCCCAAGCCCGGAGATGATGTGGAGGCCCAGCACCACCGAGAGGCCCACCGCGGCGGAGGCGATGTCGTAGCGGTCCTTTTGGGTCACCACCGCGATCATCTGCGCCAGCATGCAGAAGCCGGCCATGACCCAGATCTGTCCTTCCAGGGCGAGGAACAGGCCGAAGCCGAGCGCCACGCCGATGAGCGTGCCGACCGTGCGGTAACGCACCCGCATGTAGGTTTCGCCGACGCTGTTGCCGATGACGAACATGACGGTCATCGTCGCCCAATAGGCGTGATCGAGATGGACGAGGAGGTCGAAGGCGGTGGTGATGGCCGTCGCCATCGCCCCCTGGCAGGCGACCCGGTAGGGTGCGGAAAGGATCTGGCGGCCATCCGGCCCCTTGACGAAGAGGGGGATCGCCTTGGGCGGCGGAGGCAGGTCGTCCGGCGTCGCATCCGGGTGGGGCGGCGGGAAAGGCGCCATCTCGGCCGCCGCGATGCCGGTGACCACCATGGAGAGGCGATCGAAGGCGGTCAGCGCCCGCAGCAGCGCGAAGCGCGCCTCGCCGGGCAGCTCCGGCGAAAAGGCCACGAGGCGCAATTGCGCCACCGCGCGCTCGAACCGCTCTTCCGCATGCACGTCGGAGACATCCACTGCCTCCAGCCGGCGGGCGATGTGGTCGGCCGCCGCCGCGAAGGGGTGGCGCCATTCCACGGTATCGGGCGTGTTCTTGGGCACGCAGCCGGCGAGAAGCTGCACCGCCACGCGCAGCCGGTAGAAGCGCACGCGCAACTGCTCGAAATCGGGCTGCGCGGCAGGGTCTTCCGCAATGGCATTGGCGAGGGCGTTCCAGACGCGCCCACGCAGATGCTCCAGCACCTCGGACGCATCCGGCGGGAAGGGATGGTTGTCGCGCACGGCGGCGGACAGCTCGCGCAGATAGCTGGCGACCGCGCCCTGCATGTCCAGGGTGGTGTCCACGAAGGCATTCACGGCGGACGGCCGCCATGGCGAGAGCCGCACCGCCGCCGCCACCAGCGCCCCCTGGCAGAAGGCGAGCAGCAGCATGGCCGCCTCCATCCGCGTCGGGCGGATGATGGTGCCCACCGTCGCCACCACGATGAGAGCGAGGCCGAGGCGCTGTCCGTCCATGCCGCCGCGCCGCAAGGCGAGCGCGATGAACGACAGGGGGATCAGCAACAGCTTCTGCAACATGTCGTTGGCCGCGCCGTTGCCTGGGCCGATGGCCGTGAGCAGCGCGAGAAAGGCGACGGAGACGGAGAACAGGCGCAGCATGGTGCGCCCCTCTGCGGCGACGCTGGCACCGGGATTGAACGAGATCATCACCAGCGCGGCGCAGCCCGCCATCATCGGGAAGGTGGTGTCCATGCCCAAGCGGAAGCCCACCGAGGTGGCATAGCCGGTGACGATGACGATGACGAAGGAGATGCCCAGCGCCAGCGCGCGCGTGGTGTCGATGCCGCCGGGATCGTGGTCCGCGAGCCAGCGCTTCACGCTGCGGGCGAACGGCTCGCGCGGATGGTGGCGAGGCGGGGCAAGGGGTTCCATCGTGCGGGCTCGGCTGTTCCTGTCGGGCGGGACGGTGGATGACGAAAGAATTTGGCCTAAGCGCGGTCGCCTTTTCGCAGGCGGGCCTGACGCAGGCGGGTCTGATGGGGGTAGTGTGCTCTTGTGGTCAATACGGAGACCGGACGGCGTGTCACCCTTCAAACTCTACTGCTTCGCCCAGTCGGGCAATGCTTATCGCGCCGCCCTCATGCTGGAACTGTGCGGCCTTCCCTGGGAGGCGCGGTTCGTCGACTATTTCAACGGCGAGACCCGCACCGAGGCCTATAAGCGCGACGTGAACGAGATGGGCGAGGTGCCCGTGCTGGTGGTTGGTGCGCTGAAGCTGTCCCAGTCCGGCGTCATCCTCGACTATCTGGCGAAGAAGACCGGCCGCTTCCTGCCCGACGACGAGGTTGGCCGGCGCGAGGTGTTGCGCTGGATCCTCTTCGACAACCACAGGTTCACATCCTACTTCGCCACCCTGCGCTTCATGGTCGGCCTGCGTGGCGAGGGTGAGAACGAGCTGACCGCCTTCCTCAGGATGCGCGCGAGGGCGGCCTATGCCATCGCGGACACGCATCTGCAGGCTTCGGATTTCCTCGTGGGCGACCGGCCCACCATCGCCGACATCTCGCTCGCCGGTTACATCTACTATCCCGAGCGGGCGGGCGTGGTGGTGGAGGATTATCCCGCTCTGGCCCGATGGGCCGGGCGCATCGCCGCCTTGCCGGGGTGGAAGGCGCCCTACGACCTCATGCCCGGCCATCCTCTCGTCATCGCCGAGACGCCCTGAGCTTC
The DNA here is from genome assembly GCA_041915035.1 of Xanthobacter sp. GTDB lineage: Bacteria > Pseudomonadota > Alphaproteobacteria > Rhizobiales > Xanthobacteraceae > Xanthobacter. Next base: position 594 of record JAYSCE010000400.1, on the reverse strand, counting down.
AACTTTCCGCCAATCTGCTCTAAGCGGATGCGGCAATGCACAAGCGCCGAACCGCGGCGCGGCAGGTGAAGGCGCCGGGAACGGCGCGTGAACGGGAACACGTTCATGGCGGGTGAGACGACGGCGCGGGTCACGGAGCTTTATGCGGCGAAGCTTGCCGCAGGGGAAATCTCGGAGGATCCGGCCCAGGCCGAAGTGGTGGAGGAATTCGCCCGGCTGGAGCTGGAATTGCGGCAGCGGGCGCTGGCGCAGAAATCCTCGGCGCTCGGCTGGCTGTTCCAGCGCCGCGCCCCGGTGCAACCCAAGGGCATGTATGTCTACGGCAAGGTCGGCCGCGGCAAGACCATGCTCATGGACCTGTTCTTCGACGCGCTGCCGGCCAAGGGCAAGCGCCGCGCGCATTTCCACGAGTTTATGGGCGACGTCCATGAGCGCATTTTCCGCGAGCGGCAGGCGCAGAAGCAGGGCGAGCGCAAGAGCGCCGACCCCATCGCCCCGGTGGCGCAGGCGCTGGCCGACGAGGCCAAGGTGCTGTGCTTCGACGAATTCCACGTCACCGACATCGCCGATGCCATGATCCTCGGCCGGCTGTTC
>JAYSCE010000399.1:458-4382 GCA_041915035.1 Xanthobacter sp. | reverse complement strand
CTGTGGTGCGCATGGTGGAGCCTGGCATCGTGGAGGGCATGGTCGAATACGTGACCATGGCCGTCCTGGCGCTCCACCGCGACCTGCCGACCTATATCGACCAGCAGAAGCGGCAGCTCTGGGCGCAGCATTATGAAACGCCGGCAGCGCAACGGCGCGTCGGCATCATGGGGCTGGGCTCGCTGGGACAGGCGGCGCTCGCACCGCTTGCGGCCTTCGGTTTTCCGCTGGCGGGCTGGAGCCGCTCGCCCCGGGATATCCCGAATGTGGAGACCTTCGCCGGCGAGGCCGGGCTCGAGCCGTTCCTGGCGCGCACCGACATCCTCGTCTGCCTCCTGCCGCTCACCACCGAAACGCGGGGCATTCTCGATGCGCGGCTGTTCGCGCGGCTGCCGACGGGCGCCCGGATCGTCAATGCGGGCCGCGGCCGCCATCTGGTGGCCGAGGATCTGGTCGCCGCCCTCGATGCCGGCACCCTCTCGGGCGCGGTGCTCGATGTGACGGAGCCGGAGCCACTGCCGCCGGAGCATCCGTTCTGGAGCCATCCCCGCATCCTGCTGACGCCCCACGTGGCCAGCCTCACCCGGCCCGAGACCGCTGTGGTCAGCCTGCTCGAAAATCTCCGCCGCCACGCCGCGGGCGAGCCGATGGTCGGCCTCGTCGAACGCAGCCGCGGCTATTGAAAGACCCAGCCCATGTCCCTCGCCGCTGAACATGTCCTCAACCTCGCCGATCCGAGCCTCCTCGTCCAAGCGGCGTTCATCGGCGGGTACTGGTGCGCCGCCGATGACGGTGCGACGCTCGCCGTTGAGGATCCGGCAACGGGCCGGACCGTGGGCACCGTCCCGGCCTGCGGCGCGGCCGAGACGCGGCGGGCCATCGAGGCGGCGGAGACCGTATTCCGCTCCTGGCGCGCCGTGCCGGCCGCCGAGCGGGCGCGGCTTCTGGAGCGCTGGAACGACCTCATCCTCGCCAACACCACCGACCTCGCGCGGATCATGACCGCCGAGCAAGGCAAGCCCCTCGCCGAGGCGGAGGGGGAGGTTCGCTATGGCGCGTCCTTCGTGAAGTGGTTCGCGGAGGAAGCGCGTCGCATCTACGGCCGCACCATCCCGGCGCCCGGGGCAGACCGGCGCATTCTGATGCTGGAAGAGCCCGTGGGCGTCACTGCCGCCATCACGCCCTGGAATTTCCCAATCGCGATGATCACGCGCAAATGCGCGCCGGCCCTCGCCGCCGGCTGCACCATGGTCATCAAGCCCTCCGAGCTGACGCCGTTTTCCGCACTGGCGGTGGTGAAGCTCGCGGAACGGGCCGGCATTCCCGCCGGAGTTATCTCCGTTGTGACCGGCCTGCCGACCGCCATCGGTGATGAACTCACCTCGAACCCTGCGGTGCGCAAGATCTCCTTCACCGGGTCGACCCGCGTCGGCGCCCATCTCATGCGCGCCTCGGCAGGGACGCTGAAGAAGCTGAGCCTGGAACTGGGCGGCAACGCACCGTTCATCGTGTTCGACGATGCCGATCTCGACCTTGCGGTGGAGGGGGCCATGGCCTCGAAATTCCGCAATGCCGGACAGACCTGCGTGTGCGCCAACCGCTTCCTTGTGCAGGCCGGCATCCATGACGCCTTCGTCGCCCGCCTCGGCGCGCGCATCGCCGCGCAGAAGGTCGGCCCGGGCACCGAAGCCGGCGTCGGCATCGGCCCGCTCATCAACCGCGCTGCCGCCGAAAAGGTGCACGCGCACGTCGCCGACGCGCTGGCCAAGGGAGCGCGCGTGGCGCAACAGGCCGACACGTCCTGCGCGGATGGAAACTTCGTCGCGCCGCTCCTCCTCACCGGTGCCACCACCGACATGCGGCTCGCCAATGAGGAGACCTTCGGCCCGGTTGCCCCGGTGTTCCGCTTCAAGACCGAGGCGGAGGCCATCGCCATCGCCAACGGCACGCCCTATGGCCTCGCCGCCTATTTCTTCACCGAGGACATGCACCGCGCCTGGCGGGTCGGCGAGGCGCTGGAATTCGGCATGGTCGGGCTGAACACTGGCGCCATTTCCATGGAGGTGGCGCCTTTCGGCGGCGTGAAGCAGTCCGGGCTCGGCCGCGAGGGCGGCTATCTCGGCATCGCCGAATATCTGGAACCCAAGGCCTTCCACATGGGCGGGCTGCGCCTCACGGCGACCGTCTGACCCCAATCCCACAGATATCGCAGGAAACGTGACCATGGCCGGAAAACACTATCGCATCGCCGTCATCCCCGGAGACGGCATCGGCAAGGAAGTGATGCCCGAGGGCGTGCGCGTGCTGGAGAAAGCGGCGGCGCTCTATGGCTTCAGCCTCGATCTCGCCTGGCACGACTTCGCCTGCTGCGATTACTACGCCCGCCACGGCGAGATGATGCCGGCGGACTGGAAGGATCGGGTCGGCACCTCGGACGCCATCCTGTTCGGCGCGGTAGGCTGGCCGGACACGGTGCCGGACCACGTCTCGCTCTGGGGCTCGCTGCTCCAGTTCCGGCGCGAGTTCGACCAGTATGTGAACCTGCGCCCGGTGCGGCTGATGCCCGGCGTCCCCTGCCCCCTCGTCGGCCGCAAGCCGGGCGACATCGACTTCTGGGTGGTGCGCGAGAACACGGAGGGCGAATATACCTCCATCGGCGGACGCATGTATCCCGGCACGCCCCGCGAGCTGGTGATCCAGGAAACGGTGATGTCGCGTCACGGCGTCGACCGGGTGCTGAAATTCGCGTTCGAGCTGGCCATGCGGCGGCCGAACCGGCACGTCACCTCGGCCACCAAGTCCAACGGCATCGCGATCACCATGCCCTATTGGGACGAGCGGGTGGAAGCGATGGCGGCCGCCTACCCCGAGGTGCGCACGGACAAGTACCATATCGACATCCTCACCGCGCAGTTCGTGCTGCACCCCGACCGCTTCGACGTGGTGGTCGCCTCCAACCTGTTCGGCGACATCCTCTCCGATCTCGGCCCCGCCTGCACCGGCACCATCGGCATCGCCCCCTCCGGCAACATCAATCCCGACCGGACCTTCCCCTCGCTGTTCGAGCCGGTGCACGGCTCGGCGCCGGACATCGCCGGCAAGGGCATCGCCAACCCGGTGGGCCAGATCTGGTCCGCGGCCATGATGCTAGAGCATCTCGGCGAGGCGGATGCGGCAGCGGCGATCGAGCGGGCCATCGAGCGGGTGCTGGCCGATCCGGCCGGCCGCACGGCCGACATCGGCGGCACCGCCAACACGCTCACCTGCGGAAAGGCGATCGCCGATGCCCTCGCCTGACGCCAAGCCGCGCGCCGCGATGCCGGCGAATTCCCTCCAGGTGCTCGACCGCGATCACCTCATCCATCCGGTTATGTCGTTCCGCGGCCATGAGAAGCACGGCGTAACCGTCCTGCAGTCCGCCTCCGGCATGTTCCTGCGGGATGCCTCGGGGCATGAGCTGCTGGATGCCTTCGCCGGCCTGTGGTGCGTGAATGTCGGCTACGGGCAGGAGAGCATCGTGGAGGTCGCGGCGGAGCAGATGCGCCGCCTGCCCTATGCCACCGGCTATTTCGGCTTCGGCTCGGAGCCCTCCATCCGCCTTGCGGCGCGCCTCGCGGAACTGGCGCCGGAGGGACTCGACCACGTCTATTTCACCCTCGGCGGATCGGACGCCGTGGACAGCGCGGTCCGCTACATCACACATTACTTTAATTCGATCGGACGCCCGGCGAAGAAGCACTTCATATCGCTGGAGCGCGGCTATCACGGCTCCTCCTCCACCGGAGCGGGCCTCACCGCTCTGCCGGGGTTCCATGCCCATTTCGATGTGCCGACGCCGCGCCAGCACACGATCGCCTCGCCCTACCCCTACCGCAACCCGGTGGGGGGGGCCCCCCCCGGGGGGGTGGCCCCCCCCCGCGCCCC
>JAYSCE010000399.1:0-448 GCA_041915035.1 Xanthobacter sp. | reverse complement strand
TGGGCGGCGACCCGGCGGCGGTGATCGCCGCCTCCGTCGCCGCATTGGAGGCGAAGGTCGCCGAACTCGGGGCCGACAACGTGGCCGCCTTCTTCTGCGAGCCGGTGCAGGGCTCGGGCGGGGTGATCGTTCCGCCGCCCGGCTGGCTGAAGGCCATGCGGGAGGCCTGCGCGCGCCTCGACATCCTGTTCGTGGCCGACGAGGTCATCACCGGCTTCGGCCGTACCGGACCGATCTTCGCCTGCCACGCCGAGGAGGTGTCGCCGGACCTGATGACCGTCGCCAAGGGCCTGACGGCCGGCTACGTGCCCATGGGCGCGGTGCTCATGTCGGACCGGATCTATCAGGCCATCGCCGACGGCCTGCCGCCCGAGACGCCCATCGGGCACGGCTTCACCTATTCCGGCCACCCGGTGAGCGCAGCGGTGGGGCTGGAAGTCCTGCGCCT
>JAYSCE010000398.1:0-4396 GCA_041915035.1 Xanthobacter sp. | reverse complement strand
ATAGAGGTCGAGCGTCACCGCATTGCCGAGATTGTCGTAGGCCACCAGCGAGGACTTCTCGGTGAAGCTCGCGCCCGCCACATTGGCGCCGGCGACGGGGGCGGTGGCGACCGGGGCATTGGACGGCAGGTTCGCCGCGAACGCACCTTCGGTGGAGGGCGTTGCCGCGAGCTTGGTGTTCTGCAGATTGATGGGCACGAGGCCGGCCGTGCCGTTCAGTACGACGCTCGGATCACCCTTTGAGACGTCGTAGCCCATCAGGGTGAGGCCGGCGCTGTTCACGAGATTGCCGGTGCTGGCATCCACCTGGAAGGAGCCGGCGCGGGTGAGCTGGGTCTGGCCCGAGGGATCGTTGACGAGGAAGAAGCCGGAGCCCTGCACCGCGAGATCGGTGGAGGAGGAGGTGTAGTTCAGCGCGCCCTGCTGGCTGATGGCGTAGCGCACATCCGTGTTCACCGAGCCCGACTGATATTCCGTGCCGCCGGTCTCCAGCAGCAGCGAGGAGAATTGGGTGTCCGCGCGCTTGTAGCCCGCGGTGCCGGCATTGGCGATGTTGTCGGAGACCGTGCCGAGCAGATTGGATTGCGCGGTCATGCCCGACACGCTGGTGCGCAGCATTCCGTAAAGGCTCATGGCTTCGTCCTCGTCGCGGTCTGGATATGGGGCGCGCCGCCCGCCCGGGGGCGGAACCTGCGCCAGTGTCTGCGCCGCATCTGAGAGCGGATGGCTTGCGCGGGGCTGGAGTCAGCCCTTCAGCGCGGCGGCAAGATCCGAGAAGGCGGCGAGGCTGGGCGGGGAATCCGGGTCCTGCCGCAGGGCGTCGTAGATGCGCGGCACGATGGCCACCGCCTGGTCCAGCTCGCCATCGGCGCCGGGCTGGTAGCCGCCCATCAGGCGCAGGTCGCGGGTGTCCTCGAAGCGGGCGATCATGGCCTTGAGCCGCCGCACCAGATCCCGCTCCGGCTCGCTCCAGACCTCGCCGGCGAGGCGGGAGATGGAGCCGAGCAAATTGACCGCCGGAAAGCGGCCCTGATCGGCGATGGCGCGGTCGAGCACGATGTGGCCGTCGAGCGTGCCGCGGATGGCGTCGGCGACGGGATCGTTATGGTCGTCGCCATCCACCAGCACGGAGAAGATGCCGGTGATGGCGCCCTCCCCTTCCATGCCCGGCCCGGCCCGCTCCAGGAGCTTCGGCAGCGTGGAGAAGACGCTCGGAGCATAGCCGCGCGCCACCGCCGGCTCCCCCGCCGCCAGCGCCACGTCGCGCGCGGCATGGGCATAGCGGGTGACGGAATCGACGATGAGCAGGACGCTCTCGCCGGCATCGCGGAAATACTCGGCCACCGCCAGCGCCGCCTGCGGAGCGAGGCGGCGCATCATCGGGCTCTGGTCGGAGGTGGAGACGATGACCACAGCGCGGTCGCGGCTGGCGGCGAGCGGACCTTCGAGGAACTCGCGCACCTCGCGCCCGCGCTCGCCCACCAGCGCCACCACCACCGTGTCGAAGCCGGCCGAGCGCGCGAACATGGAGAGCAGGGTGGACTTGCCCACCCCCGAGCCGGCGAAGATGCCGATGCGCTGGCCCTCGCAGAGGGGCGTGAAGATGTCCACCGCGCGCACGCCGGTGACGAGGGGCCGATGCACCCGCCCCCGCGCCATGGCGGGCGGCGGCTCGGCGTCGAGCGGCATGCGGCGGGGGCCGTGGGCGAGGGGTTCCGCGCGGTCGAGCGGACGGCCGAGGGCGTCGATGACGCGGCCCTTCCAGGAGCGGTCGGGGCAGAGCGCGAGGGGGCCGATGCGGAAGGCCGGCGTGCCGATGCCCACCGACACCCGCTCGTCGAACGGCTTCACCACCGCGCCCGCCGGATCGATGCGCACCACCTCGCCGATGCTGGTACCGGAGGCCTGCTCGAAGCCCACGCGCTCGCCCAGCGTGACGAAGCTGGAGAGGCCGGAGACCCGCAGATGGGTCGGCGCCACCTCGCGGACAATGCCGCCGACACGGACGAGGGGATTGTCCTCGAGCCCGCTTTCCACGGCGTGGCGCAGGCGCTGGAGCGCGTTGACCGGCGGCGCTGTCATCCGGGCCCGAGCTCGCGGATGGTCTGGGAGGTGGCATCCTCGGTCTGCGACACGGCGGAGGCGGCCATTTCGAAGGCGCGCTGAAGGGCGATGAGGCGCGTCATCTCGGTGACGGCATCGACGTTCGCGCCTTCCACGAAGCCCTGCCGCACCACGTTTCGGGTGTAGTCCTGCACCAGCGCGGCCGGCTTGTCCGGCACCACCAGCGCACCGTCGCGGCGGGTGAGCTTGGCGTCGTCCGGGATCAGGTACAGGCCGACGCGGCCGATGGGGCGGCGGTTCTGGGAGATGGAGCCATCGGTGCCGATGCGCACCGTGCCGCCGGTGGGATCGATGACCACCGGCGCACCGGAGGCATCGAGAATCGGCCGGCCGGAGAGGGTGCGCAACTCGCCCTCCGGGCTCATGCTCATGCGCCCGTCGCGGGTGTAGGCGGTGGTCGCGCCGTCGCGCACCGCGAACCAGCCCTTGCCCTCCACCGCGATATCCAGGGGATTGCCGGTGGGGTTGATGGGCCCCGATTTGCGCGAGGTGTAGGTTTCTCCCGTCGAGGTGAAGGAAATGTCCCGGCCTCCGGCCCTGGACACCAGTTCCTCGAACCGCACCTCTTCCGCCCGGTAGCCGGCGGTGTTCAGGTTGGCCACATTGTTGGCGATGGTGGTGAGGCGCTTGTCGGCGGCGAGCTGCGCCGAGAGCGAGACGTAGAGGCCCGAGGCCATCTCAGCCCCCGTATTTCAGATTGAGGATGGAGAAGGAGGCCGCGCCGGACGCGCGCACCGGGAAGAGATCCAGCACCGGCGCCGCAGCCGTGCCCTGCGCCACGTCCCACTTGGCGCTGAAGCGGCGCAGCAGGCTGTCGAGCTTCGCCGGCTCCTTGAGGTCGGCCACGTTGAACTGCGCCTTCACGGCCTTGGCCTGCTTCTCGATGGGTGCGGCCGCCATGGCGTCGGGGAAGTCGTAGATGGTCTTCACCACCTTCCACAAAGCGGGATCGGCCAGCAGGCCGTAAACGGACTTCACGGCGGGCGCCTGCCGCTGGAAATAGAGCGCGAGCTGCACGCCCTCGTTGCTGGCGCCCTGGTCCGCCTCCAGTGTCTGGCGCACATAGCGGTCCACCACCTTCTGCCCGGCCTCGGCCGACTGGGTGGTGGCGGCGCCCAGTGTCTTGAAGTCGAAGACCTTGGCGAAGGCCTTGAAGCGGTCGTCGTTGAGCTTGTTGGCGAAGCTCTTGGGGTCGGTCACGCCCTCCTTGAGCACCTTGCGCATGTAGCCCTTGGCATAGGCCATGTCCTCGAGGCCGAACGCCTTCATGGCATAGGTGAAGAGCCGGGTATCTTTCAGGAAATCGTCGATGCTCGCGACCTTGCCGATATGCTTGAGGTAGTAGCTCGATTCCAGCGCGACCGGCTTTTCGGCCGCCTTGGTCGAGAGGGCGCGCGTCATGTCGCGCGTCAACTGGCGGTAGGTGAGGAGCGTGCTGTCCATAGGGGCATCCGCAGGGAGCAGTGGCGCGCGGCGGGAGGCCGGCGGCCGGCGTATTCCGCCTCAACTGCCTTGCGTGAGCCTTGTGGGCTTAAGGCCCTCAATTTGCGAGGATTTTGGGGGGCAGCCCAGCGCGGACCGGAGAACGTCATCTCTGACACCCCCCGGTCCGGCCACCCCGTGCCGGTCAGGGCTTGGCACGGGATATCGAAGGCTTCGCAACGGCCGAACGTGCAACCAGAAAGGCCAGCGAGCCAAGACGCGAGTTGTGTAGCACGCACAACCCATGGATGGCAGAAGAATCCGCTCCATTTTGGCGGTGATTATGGAGTGAAAGCGGCCAAATTGCCAAGCACGACGGAACACAGCCTCGCACAATCCTCGCCCCCTACCACCGGACACCGGACAGAACGGGGGAAGCCGTGGCCGTCATCATCGGAATCATCTTGGGGTTGGCCGCTACCTTTGGTGGCTTCATGGCCATGGGCGGACACCCGGAAGTGGTGTGGCAGCCGTTCGAGTTTCTCATCATCGGCGGCATCGCCTTCTCCACCTTCATCATCGCCAACCCCGTGTCCGTCATCAAGGACACGGGCTCCGGCATCATGCAGGCGGCCATGGGCACCGGGCCGAAGCGCAAGGATTTTCTCGCCCTTCTCAGCCTGCTCTACGCGCTGATGCGCGACATGCGCCAGAAGCCGCGCAACGAGATCGAGGCGCACATCGACGATCCGGCGAGTTCGCCGCTCTTCGGCCATGTCCCCAGCCTGCTGATGGTCAAGGAACTGACCCAGTACATTTGCGACTACGCGCGCCTCATCCTCATCGGCAA
>JAYSCE010000397.1:0-4405 GCA_041915035.1 Xanthobacter sp. | reverse complement strand
GGTAGGCGGTGGCCGGCAGCATCTGCGCCAGCAGCGTGTCGGGATAGAGCGCATAGGGCGCGAGCAGGGTCTCAAGCTCGGCGAGCGTGTAGAGCGCGGAGGCCGGCTGCGCGTCGGCCGGCGGGGCACCGGCGGGCGGGGGTGCATTGGCAGGCGGCGCCGTCGGCGGAACGGCGGCACTGGCCGGGGGCGGCGCCGAGGGAGGTGCGACCGGCGGAGCAGCCTGAGGCGCCGTCTGGGGAGCGACCTGAGGCGCGGCATCCGGCGGCGTTGTCGGCGGGGCGGCCGGCGTTTGGGTCGCCGGGGCGCCGGTGTCAGGCGCGCTCTGCTGGGCGAAGGCCGGATAGAGGCTCGTGGTCCAGCCGAAGGCCAGCGCCACGGCGATGCGGGACCAGCCCGCCAGCTCCCGGCGCCGCATGTTCGTGCGTCTTGGTGTCAAGTCAGGGTCCTCCCCCTCGCCGGCCCGCCCCGACCGCAGACCGGGCGTGGTGCCCTGATCTGGCGACCGCCGGCCGGGCCGCGCCTTGACAATGCGCAATCGCGGGGCGCCCGTCTAGAGCGCGCGGCGCCTGACGGAGCGCCACAGGGGCGCCGATATCCCTTCTCTCTCATTACGTTAGAGAAATGCACCGGCGCCGGAGGCGCCGGGTTCAGGCCCTCAGCGTCTCGCTCACCGCGGCGACCAGCTGCTTCAGGGAGAAGGGCTTGGGCAGGAAGGAGAAATGCTCGCTCGGCGGCAGGTTGCGGGCGAATGCCTCCTCGGCATAGCCGGAGATGAAGATCACCTTCAGCCCCGGCTCGCGGCTCCTCAATTCCCGCAGCAGGGTCGGGCCATCCATCTCCGGCATCACCACGTCGGAGATGACAAGATCGACGCTGCCTTCCCGGTTCATCAGCTCGAGGGCCTCGACGCCGCTCGCCGCGGCCAGCACCTCGTAGCCGCGATTGGCGAGCGCCCGGCTGGCGAAGGCGCGCACGGCATCCTCGTCCTCCACCAGCAGCACGCGACGCCCCTGCCCCGTTGTGTCGCCGGCCTTCGGCTCCGGCTCGGCGGGCTTGGGCGCCTCTTCCTCCTCGAGGCCGCCCACGTGGCGGGGCAGGAAGACGCGGAAGGTGGTGCCGTGCCCCATCTCGCTGTCGGCGAGAATGGTCCCGCCGGTTTGCTGCACGATGCCGTAGACGGTGGAGAGGCCGAGACCCGTGCCCTTGCCCACTTCCTTGGTGGAGAAGAAGGGCTCGAAGATCTTGTCCATGATGTCGGGCGGGATGCCGGTGCCGGTGTCGGCCACCTCGACCATCACATAATCGCCCTCCTGCAGCCCCTGCCCATAGGTGGCGCAGCCCGCCGCCGGCACGTTGCCGGTGCGGATGGTGAGGGTGCCGCCGTCGGGCATGGCGTCGCGGGCGTTCACCGCGAGGTTCACGATCACCTGCTCGAACTGGTTCACGTCCACCTTCACCGGCCACAGGTCGCGGGCGTGCTCCACATCCAGCGTAATGCGCTCGCCGATGAGGCGGCGCAGCAGCGCGGCGGCATCCGAGATCACGTCGGCCAGCTCGATCACCTGCGGGCGCAGGGTCTGGCGGCGGGAGAAGGCAAGCAGTTGCCGCACGAGGCCGGCGGCGCGGTTCGCGTTCTGCTTGATCTGCATGATGTCCGGGAAGGACGGATCGCTCGGCCGGTGCTTGGCCAGCAGCAGGTCGCAATAGCCGATGATGGCAGTGAGAACGTTGTTGAAGTCGTGCGCCACGCCGCCGGCGAGATGCCCCACGGCCTGCAGCTTCTGCGACTGGGCGAACTGCACCTCCAGCGCCCGCTGCTCGGTCATGTCGATAGCGCACAGGGCGATGTCGCCGCTGGCGCCCAGCGGCGCCGCATAGAAGCGGGCCGAGCGGGCGTTCGCGCCGGCCAGGGTCACGTCGCAGGGCGCCGGTTGCTCGCCGCCAACAGCCGCGGCCAGCAGCGCCTCGGTGCCGGTGGCATCGGCCACCAGTGCCGCGAGCGGTCGGCCGGCGGCATCGCGGCCGAACAGGCGCTCGAACGCCGCATTGGCGGCGCGCCCGCCACCGGACCGGTCCACCCGCGCCATGGCCAGCGGCGCGCGCCGGAAAAACAGGTCGCCAAGGATTTCGGCGCCTCGGGCCTCGGTGCCGGGGGCGTCCGCGCCGACGGTGGGGCCGCCCCGCGCGGGAGCCGCTCCGAGCGCACCCTCCACCGCATCGAGCGGCAACGCGACGGCGCCGGTGCCGTCGGCGGTCGCGGCGATGCGCAGGAGCACCGGAAGCGCCGCGCCATCCTTGCGCCGGAACGCCGCGACCAGCGACGCACGGCCGCCGTTCGCCTGCGCCGCCGCGAGGGCCGGCAGGCTTTCGGGCGTGATGACACGGGTGAGCGCCATGCCGTCCGGGCCCCAGTCGGCGAGGGCGTAGCCGAGCATCCGGCAGAAGGTGAGGTTGGGGTCCACCACCCGGCCGCCGACGATGCGCAGCAGGCCGGCCGGCAATTCCTCCCACGCCGCCACCAGATCCGGCCCGGCATAGCCTTCGGGCGTCGCCGCCAGCGGGGTCGCAGGGAGAGGTGCGGGAGCGGGAGCCGGAGGGGGAACGGGGACTGGAGCAGCCAATTCGGGAGCAGCCGGAGCGGGTGCCACGATCGTCGGCTCCGGCGCGCGCACCGCGGGCGCCGCCGGCAAGGGCTTCGCTACGATGGGCGGGGCAGAGACGGCAGGGAGCGGGGCGGCAGCGGGCGCAGGTGCGGGAGCGTACGCCGGCGCCGGCTCGGCCTCGGCGGTATCGACCATGCGCAGGGTCCACAGCACGCGCCGGGTCCCGCCCACGGGATGCACCGAGACCTCAAGCTTCCGACCGCCCGCGCCTCCGCCGAACGGCATGGTGCTCAGGTGGGGGCTGGCCCCGGCGACGGCATTGAGCAGTTCGCCCACCGTCCCCTGACTTCCGGGGATGCGGGCGAGGAAGCGTTCCGGCAGCGGCGGCTCGGCGGTGCCGCTGCGGCACATGCGCAGATAGGCGGCATTGGCCTCGACGATGCGCTCGCCATCCTCCACCACGGCCATGGCATCGCCGGATGCCGCAAGGGCAATCTCGCCGAGCGGATCGTCCGGCTGGACGCCCTTGAAGGCGCGCCGGGCGGCAAGGAAAAGTTCGACCACCCCGACCACGGCAAGCGCCGCGATGATGGCGGAGGCGATGCCGCCCCCGTCCCGCCCGAGGATCGTCGCGCCAACGAAGCCCCCCGCCAGCGCGAAGGCGACGATGAAGAGCCGGGTGCCCAGAGGCCCTGCCCCACGACCCTTCTTGCGCCGCACGGCGGTTCCCTGGTCCTTCGTCTGGCGACCCCGCATGCGCTCTTTTACCATTCCGGCGACCCGTTCAGGCGATCTGCCGCCCAGATGCGTGCATCATTTGCACGGATTTAAGGGAGAGAATCGCCGGTGACTTAAATCCTGCCACGATTATCAACAAAACCTTAGGCCCTGAGGCTCACGATGCGCTCCCGGCGCGGCTATTGGCGCGTCCGGGCGTCCGGGCATTTCGTGATATTGACGGCGCGATGGTCCAGGGGACGATGCTTCTGGGCAGGATGGTCCGAGGGACATCGCGCGTTCCGGAAGGATGCCGGAGGGAGGCCACCGACGGGCCCATGCCCGAGGACGTGCCCGGTTCGAGTTAAGCGGAGGCATGATGCTACAGCAGATGTTCGGTACCCAGCTCGCGCTCCCGATTCGGGTGGCCGTTGCGGCCATCGTGATCGCGGCGCTGCTGGGCTTGACGGTGCTGGTGATGCGCCGCCTCGCCGCCCGCACCGCCGGAGGCGAGCGCCGCGGCCGCGCCGGCCCCCGCCTCTCCGTGCTCGACAGTGTATCCGTGGACCCGCGCCGCCGCCTCGTTCTCATCCGCCGCGACGAGGTGGAGCACCTGCTGCTGATCGGCGGCAACAGCGACCTCGTGATCGAACAGAACATCGGCGGTGCCGAAGCGGTGGAAGCGGCGCCTGCCGCCGTGCCGCCCCCGCGCGAGGCGCCGAGCCTGCAACGCCCCACGCCGCGCCGCCCCCTCTCCGCCGCGCCGGCTCCGGTGGCCCTCGCCGCTGATGTCCCCGCCGCCAGTCTTCCGGCGCCCGAACCTGCCGCTGCGGAAGAGACACCGCCCGCCAACACCCGCGAGAAGCGCCGCACCGCCCTGGCCCGGCGGCCCCTGATGCGTGGCGACGGTACCCTCTCCGGCCGCTCCGCCCCGCGTGCTGCCGATGGCGCGCCCGAGCCCGCCGCAGCCAAGGACGCCCCGAAGGAACCCTCCAGGGACACCGTGCGGGCCGAGGCCCCCCGACCTGACCAGGCCCGCCTGGACGCCCTCAAGGCCGAGTTCGCCGCCAGCACCCCGTCCC
>JAYSCE010000396.1:4126-4425 GCA_041915035.1 Xanthobacter sp. | reverse complement strand
GGAGACGGCCTTTCTCGCCAAGGCGCGGGACGGCGGGGCGCGACTGGTGGTGCTCGACATCCCGCTCCTGTTCGAGACCGGCGGGGACAGGCGGGTGGACGCCGTGGCTGTGGTCAGCGCGTCGAAAGCTGTGCAACGCGACCGCGTGCTCGCCCGGGAGGGCATGACGGACGAGAAATTCGCGACCATTCTCGCCAAGCAGATGCCGGACGCCGAGAAGCGCCGCCGCGCCCATTTCATCATCGACACGGGCCGAGGCTTTGCCGCCGCCGAACATCAGGTGGCCGGCGTCGTGCGCG